>NZ_JBJFHN010000099.1:0-9526 GCF_051893655.1 Porcipelethomonas sp.
TCTTCGGATATTTTGAAATTATCGTCTTCTTTCTTGCTGCTAGAATTACTTACGAGAAAGAATACCAATATACCAAGAATTATAATAATTGTAATCAAAATTATAATTACAGCAATTATTCCCTTAGATTTCTTTTTTACTGCTATATTTTGAGTAACATTTGTAGCAGACTGTCCAGATTCAATTTTATTATCCGCTATCAATTCATGACCACAATTAAGGCAAAATTTAGCCTCATCATTTTCTGTAGTTCCACAATTCGGGCATTTTTTCATAGTAATTCCTCCAAATTTATTTTTTTACATTATATCATAATATTTTATTTGTTTATGAATACATATGTATTCATAATGTAGAATTTTCCAGTTTATGATTATATTGGGGGGTGATTTTGTGCATAATCCTGAATTAAACTCAAAAATTGTCGGAAATGTTATAGCAAGTTTCAGAAAAAGCAAAGGCATTTCGCAAGAAGTTTTAAGCGGATTTGCCGACATTGAGAGAACACATCTGAGCGCAATTGAACGTGGAGAGAGAAAACCGACCCTTGAAACCCTTTACTGTATTTCAACTGCACTTGATGTAAATATGAGCGATATTGTCAAAGAAATCGAAAATCAGATTGATAAAAACTAAAAAATCACCTGCTGAAAAATTCAGCAGGTGTAAATTTTATCTATTTATTATTTTTTCGTTTCAATCTCAATTCTGCAAAAAAATTTTTTAAAATCCCAGAGCATGCCTTTTCTTCTACACCCGAAACAACCTCAGGTATGTGATTAAACGGCAGTTCAAACATCCTCATAACCGATTCAGCGGAACCGGATTTTTTGTCATACGCTCCAAAAACAACCCTTTCAATACGGGCATTTATAATTGCCCCGCAGCACATAGGACATGGCTCAAGGGTTACAAACATTTCACAGTCAATAAGCCGCCAGCCGCCAAGTTTTTTTGAAGCCTGAGAAATTGCAGCAATTTCTGCGTGTGCCAGAGGATCTTTATCGATTTCACGCCTGTTATATCCTCTCCCGACTATTTCACCGGTCGATTTTTTTACTATAATTGCTCCTACCGGGACTTCATTAAGCTTGTAAGCTTCTTCCGCCAGTCCGAGAGCTATTTTCATATATTCATTATCATTCATATTAGTTTTTTAAGCAATTATTTATATAATTATATAATTTTTCTGCATTTTTATTGCTAATATCATAATTCAGAGCACATTCATCCGAACACACCATAATATTACTGTCACCATTGTTATTGTATTCAAATTCCGCTGCCCATACGCAGTAGTTTCCGTTTATAATTTTTATATTATATTCTTTTACAAAGTCGATTTTATTTTTATAGTTGTTACCAGAATATGTAACAGTTTCCAATACATCAAGTATATTTCTAACGTCACTTTTCCAGCTTATTATACCAAAAGTATTTTCACTGCTTACTTCTATTTCAGTTTTATCTGTATCTCCCAATTTATTTGTAAGATCATTATTTTCCGAAGGAAATTTTGTACAATGACTCAAAGCCGCTTCTGCCTTTTCCATGCTGCATGCTGTAAGAATCATTACTGTCAGAACGACGAGAAAATACACAATTTTTTTCACAGCTGTCGCCACCTCGCAAATCCCATTTATATTAGTTTACCTTATAAATCGGTTTTCGTCAAGTAGCTGCGAAAAATTTATTTTAAAAAACAAGAAGAAACTTTCTTATAAAAGCTTCTTCCTGATTAAATATATATTTTATTATTTCTCATCAAGCGGCATTTCCACTTTAAATGCTGCAAAGCTATATGGAGGAAGAGTTATTCTGTCTCCGTATATAATATCTCCATGAATAGTACGGTAATAAGAGCAGTCTTTCAGTTCCATTTTTGAACTGTCAATAACCTGTTCATAAGAAGAGCGATTAACAAAAATAATCACAGCTCTTCTGCGGTGTGCTCTCATTCTGGCAAATGAAATAACGTTATCATCCATGTATAAGAATTTCAGTGTTCCGTCCACAAATACCTTAGAACTATTTCTTACTTCAGCAAGCAGCTTTGTGTATTCAATAAGTTCCTTATCTTCTTTTCCCCATGGATAGCATCTTCTGTTAAAGGGATCCTTATATCCCTGCACTCCTGCTTCATCACCGTAATAAATGCACGGAACACCGGGGAGAAAATACTGAAGAGCCATAGCACATTTCATTCTGTTTCTGCCAAGCTCGTATTCTTCATTTGTAAGCCAGCGATTGCACATCCAGTCCTTGTCTTTTCCCTCACAGCTTTCGCCGCCGAGAACATTTATAGCTCTTTCAATATCGTGTGTAGAAATACTGTTCATAAGAACATCCACAGATGGTTTAGGATAATTTTCCAGAATAGTCATAATACTATTTTTAAATTCAAAAGAGCTTCCGCCCATAACATAATTCATAATTGCTGAACGGAAAGGATAGTTCATAACTGAATCAAGCTGATCACCCAGAAGATAACGGCGTTTAACACCATAACTTTCCTTATTTGAGGCATCCTCCCAGACTTCTCCGATAATAATTTTTTCCTTTCCGTGCTTTTTCACGCATTTATTAAGATTATCTAGGAATTCATCAGGAAGTTCATCAGCAACATCAAGACGATATCCGGCAGCTCCAAGACTTATCCAATAGTCAAGGACTCCCCCGTTGCCGCAAATATATTCTGTATATTCCTTATTATTTTCCTGTACATTAGGAAGAGTATCAATGCCCCACCATGCTTCATACTTATCCGGATATTCATAGAAGGTATACCACGGGAAAAATTCACTGTCCTTTGAATTATAAGCACCCACACTGTTATATCTGTTAAATTTATTAAAATAAATACTGTCTGCACCCGTATGTGAAAAAACGCCGTCTAAGATTATGGAAATACCATATTTTTTAGCTTCATCGCAAAGAGTCCGGAAATCCTCGTTTGTACCCAGAAGCGGATCAACTTTTCTGTAATTTGCAGTATTGTACCTGTGATTTTCATGAGATTCAAAAATAGGATTCAGATAAATACAAGTGACCCCAAGGCCTTTAAGATAAGGCAGTTTTTCTTTTATGCCCTCAAGATCTCCGCCGAAGTAATCATTATTCCACACATGTCCGTTTTCATCCGGTTTGTAGTAAGGTGTATCTTCCCAGTTTTCACGGATAATACGGTCTTTGGGAACATTTTCATGAATTTTTGTACTCTTATAAAATCTGTCCGGAAAAATCTGATACATAATTCCGCCCTTGAGAAAATCAGGGGTTTCATACTTGTCATCATAAACAGTCAGTTGAAAAAGCTCTCCATTGTTTATGCAGCTCTCATGACATGCAACCTTTTTAATATAATTTCTCGTACCGTTTTGCTTGTATGAAAAGTAATAGTAGTGAACACCCGAATGCTTTGGAACATAAGTTGCCTGATAAACATTTTGTTCACCCTCTTCACATTCCAGATTCATTGAAAGAAACGTTTCCTTAAAACCGGTTCTGAAAACAACAAGCACCGGTACAGGCGGAAAATCGAGAACAGTACTTTTAGGAAGTCTTATGCGAAATTCACATGCTTCTCCTTTTTTTATAGCACCAAAAGGTTTTTTATAGTTCAGATTCCAGCTGTCAAAAATCTTTTTCATAAGTTTACTCCTCATTCATTGTTACAGCAAAATTTCATATAATTCACAGTATAAATTATGATAAGAAAAAGACCCGATATTCAAATCGGGTCTCTTTAGATTTAATGTAAATTACTCTTATTAAAGTCCCCAGATATCCTTTGCATATTCAGTTACAGCCCTGTCAGCCGAGAATATTCCGGCACCGGCAATATTATTAAGTGACATCTGAGTCCACTTTTTGCTGTCTTTATAGCATTCTGATGAATAAGCCTGAGCCTTTCTGTATGAATCAAAGTCAGCCAGAACCATATAAGGGTCTGAATTCTTAAGCGAATTTGCAACCTCATTAAAGCTGCAGCCATTGATTCCGTGATACATTCTGTCAATACAGTTTTTAATTACAGGGTTTGATTCATAATATGCACCAGGATTATAACCTTTTCTCTTGAGATCGTTAACCTCTTCGGTCTTCATACCAAAGATTATAATGTTTTCATCGCCAACAGCGTCCTTGATTTCAATATTAGCACCGTCCAGAGTACCAAGGGTAATAGCACCGTTTAACATAAGTTTCATGTTGCCTGTACCAGATGCTTCTGTACCTGCCAGTGAGATCTGTTCAGAAATATCGCTTGCCGGCATCAGTAATTCAGAAAGTGTAACTCTGTAATCTTCCAGGAAGTATACAGAAAGTTTCTGGTTGATCTTAGGATTCTTTCTTATTTCTTCTGAGATAGCCCATATCAGTTTAATGATCTGCTTTGCAAGATAGTAACCCGGTGCAGCTTTTGCAGCAAAGATATAAGTTTTAGGAACAAAATCAGCATCAGGATTCTGAAGAAGATAATCATAGTCTGCAAGAATGTTCATAACATTAAGGTGCTGACGCTTGTATTCATGAAGTCTCTTAACCTGAACGTCAAAAATACTGTCAATATTAATATCCAGCTTGCTGTTTTGCTTTACATACTTTGCAAAACGCTCCTTATTTTCACGCTTGATTTTCTGAAGCTGATCCAGAACGGCAGTATCGTTTGCAAACACGCTCAGTTTTTTAAGTTCACTTCCGTCATTCAGGAACTTATCTCCGATCTTGTCTTTAAGGAGCTGAGTAAGTCCCGGATTAGACTGATAAAGCCATCTTCTGTAAGCGATACCGTTTGTTACGTTTTTGAATTTTCTTGGAGTATCCATATATTCATCATGGAACACATCCTGCTTGATAATTTCAGAGTGAAGCTTTGAAACACCGTTGATGCTGTGGGAAGCAACAACACAGAGTGTAGCCATATGGATCTGATTATCCTTGATAATGGACATTCTTGTAGTTTTCGAGCTGTCACCGTTGTTACGTTCCATAAGACCTGCACAGTAACGGTTATTTATCTCAACAATAATAGAGAATATTCTCGGAATAATTCTCTTAACAAGATTAACATCCCATTTTTCCAGAGCTTCTGCCATAACTGTATGGTTAGTATATGCAAAAGTATTTGTAACAATGTGCCAAGCCTTGTCCCAGGTATAACCGCAGTCGTCAAGAAGCACTCTCATAAGTTCAGGAATAGCAAGAGTCGGATGAGTATCATTAATATGAATAGCAACCTTTTCATGGAGATTGTCCAGAGTACCGTAAACGGACATATGGTTGTTAACAATATCTCCGATTGAAGCAGCGCAGAGGAAATACTGCTGACGAAGTCTTAAAGATTTTCCTTCAAGATGATTGTCATTAGGATATAAAACCTTTGAAATAGCGTTGGCAGCAGCATTCTGACCCAAAGCCTTTTCATAATCGCCCTGATTGAACATTGACATATCGAAGTTCGGAGCTTTGGCAGCCCAGAGTCTTAAAACAGAAACGCCCTCGCTGTCGTGACCGGAAACATACATATCATAAGGTATAGCATGTACGGTAGAATAATTCACATGCGAAATATGGTGATACTGATTATCCCAGTATTCATGCAGCTCGCCTTCAAAATGAATGTCTATTGCCATTTCCGGGCGAGGATCCAGCCATACTGAACCGCCGGGCAGCCAGTTGTCAGGAAGCTCTGTCTGCCAACCGTCTTCCAGCTTCTGTTTAAAAATACCGTATTCATAGCAGATGGAATAGCCCATTGCCGGGTATGCCTGAGTAGCGAGTGCATCCAGATAGCATGCAGCAAGACGTCCCAGACCGCCGTTTCCAAGACCGGCATCAGGTTCATATTCATAAATATTGTCAAGCTTAATATCATATTCTTTAAGCATATTTTCAACATCTTTTACAATTTCGAGGTTGTAAAGACTTGTTTTCAAAGAACGTCCCATAAGGAATTCCATTGAGAGGTAATAAACCTGTTTTTTTCCTTCAGAATGAACCTTGTTAATAAATTTCTGACGTTTTTTCTTTAATTCCTCAACAATAACTGCTGATAAAGCCTGATAAATCTGTTTGTCGGAAGCCTGATTAGGTTCAACATTAAATTGAAGTTCAAGCTTGCTTAAAAAATTTTCTTTAATTTTTTTGATATCCGGTTTTTCTGTCATCATTCTTCTCCAATCCCATCAAAGTAAATTTTATTCCTGTCATATCAGGAGCTTTTACAAAAATTATTATACTACAAAAAAGCTTATTTTTCAATAGCTGAGGAATTTTTTTTATAAATCACAGAAAATTTAACAGTTATTTTATGATATATTAATAAAAATGCCCCCAAGTTTAAGGGCATTTTTTATTCTTATTCATCAGGGTTCAGGGTAGACATATCAATAATTTCAAAATTGTTATATTCATTTTGGTTGAATTTTTTTACTTCAGGGCAACTGTTAAAGGTTAATTCATTGAATTTTTGATATGAAATCAGATCTGGTGATTAATTTAAAAAAATCCCTTGACAACCACTTTTGTTTATGGTATACTGTGTAAAGTGATTTGCCTTTACACCCGTTAAGGAGTGATGGATAATGGCAAAAAATATGGATTTTGCTTTTCTGCTGGAAATTTATGAAAATATACTCACAGACAAACAGCGTGACGTAATGAAGCTTTATTACTGGGAGGATTTGTCCCTGAGTGAGATATCCCAGAACGTGGAAATAACCAGACAAGCAGTCAGGGACAGTATCAAGCGGAGCGAACAGATTCTTGAAGAATTTGAGAAAAAGCTTGGGTTGGCAGAAAAGATCACAAAATGCCGTGCAAACTGCAATGCAATATGCGGATATGCTGAAACGATAAAAAAAGAAAAGCAGTATGACGAACATTGCATTGATACAATAAATGAACTTGCTGCCCAAACCGATGACTTGTTCTGATAATTTCTGAAAGGAGAGGACTTAATGGCTTTTGAAGGGTTATCCGAAAAACTAAACAATGTATTCAGGAAGCTAAAATCCAGAGGAAAGCTTACCGAATCTGATATAAAGGACGCTATGAGAGAAGTCCGTCTGGCACTTCTTGAAGCCGATGTAAGCTACAAAGTTGTAAAGGATTTCGTAGCAAAGGTTTCAGAAAAAGCCGTAGGCAAAGAGGTTCTGGAAAGTCTGACTCCGGCACAGCAGGTAATTAAAATAGTAAGAGATGAGCTGTGCGAGCTTATGGGTGAATCAAACGCCCGAATAAATATGCCTTCAAAGGGACCATGCATTATAATGATGTGCGGTCTTCAGGGTTCGGGTAAAACCACACACTCTGCAAAGCTTGCAATGCATTTCAAAAAGGAAGGACATCGTCCGCTGCTGGTAGCATGCGATATTTACCGTCCTGCGGCTATAAATCAGCTGCAGGTTGTTGGTGAAAAGGCTGGCGTCAAGGTTTTTGAAATGGGACAGATAAGTCCGGTAGTCATTGCAAAACAGGCTGTGGCTCACGCCAAGGATTACGGTAATGATATTGTAATTCTGGATACTGCCGGACGTCTTCATATTGATACAGCTCTTATGGATGAACTAAAAAATATAAAGGAAGCAGTTCATCCTGATGAAATTATGCTGGTAGTTGACGCTATGACTGGTCAGGACGCCGTAAACGTTGCCAAAGCATTTGATGACGCTCTGGGGATCGACAGTGTTCTGATGTCAAAACTTGATTCAGACACAAGAGGCGGTGCAGCACTTTCCGTACTGGCTGTTACAGGAAAGCCTATAAAATTTGTTGGCACCGGCGAAAAGCTTGATGAATTTGAACATTTCCATCCTGAACGAATGGCATCAAGAATTCTCGGCATGGGTGATGTAATGACCCTTATAGAAAAAGCTGAGGATGTAATTGATAAGAAAAACGCCGAAGAAATGGCAAAAAAGCTTCAGGAAAATAAATTTGATATGAATGATCTTCTGGATCAGCTAAAACAAATTCAGAAAATGGGTTCCATCAAGTCAATTATGACAATGATACCGGGCGTCGGCGATAAAGTAAAGGATATGGATATTGACGAAAAACAGTTTCTGCGTATTCAGGCTATGATAACTTCCATGACAAAAGCAGAACGTGCAAAGCCGTCTATAATTAATCCTCAGAGGAAACGCCGTATTGCAGCCGGAAGCGGCACAAAGGTGGAAGATGTCAACAAGCTTCTCAGGCAGTTTGAACAGATGCAGAAAATGATGAAGCAGTTAAACGGCACAAAGGGAATGAAAAACAAAAAAATGATGAAGCGTCTGGCAGGCATGAATCTCGATAAATTGCCGCCAATGTAAAGCTGATTAATGCAGTTTGGCATTAATATATATTTAGTTTATTTTGCCGGAGGTGAAAAAGATGGCAGTTAAAATCAGACTGAGAAGAATGGGTGCTAAGAAAGCTCCTTTTTATCGTATAGTTGTTGCTGACTCAAGATATCCAAGAGACGGCAGATTCATTGAAGAAATCGGTTACTATGATCCAACAAAGGAACCTTCAGTTGTTTCTGTTGACGCTGAAAAGGCTAAAAAGTGGATTTCAGAAGGTGCACAGCCTACAGATACTGTTAAGACAATTTTAAAGAATAACGGTGTTCTTTAATCCGCATTCAGGGCGTTTTAGGGGCAGGAGTTTTGCTCTTGCCTTATACAGTCCTTGCTATGGAGGAAACTCATGAAAGATTTGTTATATGCAGTTGTTGAAGACCTTGTAGACGATAAAAATTCAATAAAGATCACAGAGGATGAGCCTAATGAAGAGGGAGTAATTGTTCTTCATTTAAGCGTTGCTCCGGAAGATATGGGAAGAGTTATCGGAAAACAGGGCAGAATTGCTAAAGCTATCCGCACAATTATGCGTGCAGGAGCAGCAAGAAGCAATCTTAAAGTTGCAGTTGAAATTGACTGATTACAAGGCTTGAATCAATCCGGAAAGGATAGATTTGAGCCTTTTTTAAGATATAAAACGGAGGGTACAGTTTGAAAGAATTTATTGAAACCGGTAAAATTGTAAATATTCATGGGCTTCAGGGCGAAGTAAAAATAATGCCGTGGAGCGATGATCCGGAGTTTTTATGCGAATTTGATATGCTTTACTGCGGAAAAAACAAAACCCCGTATGAAGTCGAAAGTGCAAGAATACACAAAAATATGGTACTTGTCAGATTTAAAGGTATAGATACAGCTGAAAAAGCCAATACCATGAGAAACAGTGTCGTATATATAAACCGCAGCGACATAGAACTTGAAGAAGGAACTTATTTTATTCAGGATCTTATCGGACTGACTGTTAAAGACGCAGATACCGGCAAAGAATACGGTATAGTAAGTGATATTTTTCAGACAGGCGCAAATGATGTCTATGAAATAAAGGGAACGGAAAAAAACTATCTTGTTCCCGCAATACCAGATGTAATAATAAGTACTGACATAAGCGGCGGAGAAATACTCATCCGTCCTCTGGAGGGACTTTTTGATGAGGATTGATATCGCAACCCTCTTTCCGG
>NZ_JBJFHN010000100.1:0-37865 GCF_051893655.1 Porcipelethomonas sp.
TAATTTTATTTAATCGGATGCTTCTATAATATTATTTATTATTGAGTATAATTAATATATGACGTAATAAATTTATCTGAGTATAAATTCTCATCAGCCATATTTATTATTTTGTCTGATATATTTTGTGCTGCTGAAGAGGTACTGCTAAGAGTATCAGTCTCCGGTACAGTTTCAAAAACGTCTTCACCCGAAATAACTGACGAAGACATGTTTGAATCCATATTTTCAGTACATCCGACAGAAGATAGCATCAGACTTAACACAGTAAAAATTAAAAGTACTTTTTTCATTTTGTTCTCCCTTATACTTATTAATATAAAATTATCTGATTTAATTATAAATCATGGTAAAATAAATGTCAATTTACAAAAATATAACAGAAAATTTGTATAAAATATTTTTTCAAACCCCTTGACAAAATGGAAAAAATATTATATTATATTAGTGATATAAATGCTATGACGGGAAACAAAACCGGGTTAGGTTTTTCAGAGAGCTGCCGGATATGGTGAAAGGCAGTATTCCGAAACGGTCATAACTCCTCCCTGAGCAGTTCGCTGAACGCATTTTGCAATTAGGTTGAAACGGGTTCTCCCGTTACAGAGAAATGCATTGTCGGATGCAGTATGAGTGGGCGTAGGGTTTGTACGCCAAAAAGAGTGGTACCGTGGAGTATTATGCTTCATCTCTTTATATGTAAGAGATGAAGCTTTTTTGTTATAATTGCATTTCTGACAATAACTACAGAAAGGATGAATATATCATGAAAAATTTTGAAAAGTACACAAGACAGTATTTCCCGGTAAATAATGCACCTATGAGATGGGCACAGAAGGATTATATTGATCATGCCCCTATCTGGTGCAGTGTGGATCTGAGAGACGGAAATCAGGCACTTATAAATCCTATGACACTGGAAGAAAAGCTTGAATTCTTTAAACACTTGGTTAAAATCGGCTTTAAAGAAATTGAAGTGGGATTTCCGGCAGCGTCTGAAACAGAATATGAGTTTTGTCGTGCACTGATCGAACAGAATCTGATACCGGATGATGTTACAATTCAGGTGCTGACACAATCAAGAGAACATATTATTAAAAAGACTTTTGAGGCTCTCAAGGGTGCTAAAAATGTAATTGTTCATCTGTATAATTCAACATCTGTTTCACAGAGAGAACAGGTATTCAAAAAAGAAAAAAATGAAATTATTGATATCGCTGTAATGGGTGCAGAGCTTTGCAAAAAATACAGGGAAACCGCTGAGGGCAATTACCGTTTTGAATACTCACCGGAAAGTTTTACTGGTACAGAACCAGAATTCGCAGCCGAAATCTGCAACAAGGTTATTGAAATCTGGGAACCGACTCCGGACAACAAGGTTATAATCAATCTTCCGGTTACCGTTTCTCATTCAATGCCCCATGTTTACGCTAATCAGGTTGAATATATGTGCGACCACCTGATCAGCCGTGAAAATCTGATTATTTCTCTTCATCCACACAATGACAGAGGCTGTGCTGTAGCAGACAGCGAAATGGGACTGCTTGCAGGTGCTGACCGAATTGAAGGTACTCTGTTTGGAAACGGAGAAAGAACAGGAAACGTTGACATAGTAACACTGGCAATGAATATGTTCTCACAGGGGGTTGATCCGGAACTTGATTTTGAAAACCTCCCGGAAATCACTGAAATATACGAAAGAATTACGGGAATGAAAGTTTACGAGCGTCAGCCATACAGCGGCAAGCTTGTATTCGCAGCATTCAGCGGATCCCATCAGGACGCTATTGCCAAAGGTATGAAATGGCGTCAGGAGAAAAACTGCAAGTACTGGACAGTGCCTTATCTGCCTATTGATCCGGAAGACGTAGGAAGAGTTTATGAAGCTGATGTAATCAGAATCAACAGCCAGTCCGGCAAAGGCGGTATCGGATATGTTCTGGAAAACCAGTTCGGTATTAAAATGCCTCAGAATATGAGAGAAACAGTCGGCTATCTGGTAAAGCATGTCTCTGATAATGCACACCGTGAACTTATGCCTTCCGAAGTTTATAAGGTATTTGAAGAAACATTTATAAACAAACAGTACCCTATATGTCTTAAAGAAGCTCATTACGTTCAGAAGGACGGTATTGAGGCGGATGTTACCATAGAATATAACGGAAAGACTATAAATGAAAAAGCTCATGGAAATGGCAGACTTAATGCTGTAAGTGTATGCTTAAAGCAAATGCTTGGTATGGAATATGTTTTGCACACTTATACAGAACATGCCATGGAAGAAAAAGCAACCTCCAAAGCCGTTTCTTATGTTGGCATCAAAGACAATAATGGTAAAAATTACTGGGGAGTGGGAATTGCTACAGATATCATTGATTCTTCCCTGAAAGCACTGATAAGTGCTGTAAACAATATGATTACAGACTAAGTTTCGTTTATTTTTCACAATTTAAGGGTTGACATTGTTAAAAAATCATTGTATAATATGAATGTTAGTGGTTAATACTATCTATTTATAGCAAGGAGATTTAAAAATGAATATAAAGAAAAAATTGATTGCAATTGCTCTTGTTTGTGCAATGGCAGTTTCATTTTCAGCATGTTCTGACAAAAAAAGCGGTACAAAAAACGGTGTTGCAACAAACGCTACACTTTCATCAGAAGAGATCCAGTCTTTACAAAAGCATGATCTGACTATAGAACCATATGACGAATCAGCAGAAAACGCTCAGGATCCTGTTGAAAACAGTAACAGTGATGCAGGTAATAATGACACCGGATCAGCTGCCGTTCAGGGAGAAAATAATAATTCGTCATCCAATAATCAAAGCGGAAATAATTCATCATCAGGCAACAATAATAGCGGCAATAATAATAATAATAACAATAACGATGATGACAATACTGTCCCTTCATTAAACGAAGATGATCTTCTTCACCCAACTGATGTAGTAATGATTCCTGGAAAAAATCAGGATTCAAGTGAAAGTGACAATTCTTCTGACAACAGCGGTAATGAAACCACAGCTGGTAAAAAAGAAATAATGCAGGCATGGTGGATGGATCTCTCAAAATCAAAGGACTTTGTATTTGACGGTGAATTCATCACTGCTCAGTTTAAGATCAAAGATACTACAGCAAACGGTACATATCCTGTCACTATAGAATGGACTGACTTTTCAAACTGGGATGCCCAAAGTGTAAAATTCAGTACAACTGACGGTGCTGTTGTTGTAGGTTCTGAAGCAACTCCTAATTCTTTCAAGAATGATGGCTCAGCTGAAATTATGGCAACTAATGTAAGCGGAAATCCTGGAGATACTGTAACAGTAACATTTAACATGAAAAACAATCCTGGTATTGTTGCTTGCGTATTCAGATTTGGTTACGACAGTGACGCTCTTGAATATGTAGGCGGTGGTTCAGGTAAAGATTTTTCCGGAACATTTAGTTAATCACATTTAACAAAAATATAAGGCAGAAGTTGTTGCTTCTGCCTTTTTTACATGCAAAAATATCCATCCCTTTCATCAGGATGGATATTTTATTTTATTTTATTATTATTTTCCAAGACTGCTTTCATCTGAAACGCCCAATATAACATTTACTATCATTGAAGAATCAGTCAGATCAATAATTGCTTCCCCTTTATCATCAACATCACAATTGCAGTTAGCCTGTAAATATGCCCTGTCATTATCATCATGAACCAGTTCATACTCACTCGCACTCAGAAGATACTTATTAAGAACTACAACATCTGTTGAACTGATTGCATCGTCCAGATTAACATCACCATACTTTAATTCGCCCTCAACGCTTGTATCAGCAGATTCTTCTGTAGCATCAGTTACTGATACATCTGTTGTTACAGAAGTTACAGTTGTTGCAGAAGTTGTTGTGGTATCAGCAGTTGTAGCTGCTGTTGTTTCAACAGGTTTTGGATCAACTGAACCATCAGAATCCAGATTGCTTCCTTCAGATGATGCATAATTTTCATAATAATCCGCAACCGTAATACCTGTTCCGTTTACACCCAATGGCGTCTGATGATCAAGACCAATATATTTTCCTGTTTCACTTGTCTGCCATAGTGACGGTTCAAACAAATCATATTTTTCTGCATCCCAGTTAACAGTTGTACCTGTTGTAGGATTATACTGAATATCTTTCCAAAGTCCGCCTGTATCACCTGAATCATCATTAAGACACCAGAATGTATGATTAATATGATTTTTAATCATGTAGTCGCGAAGAAGTTTCATCCATTTTTCATTATCGCCGCCATCCAGACGACCACCCCATTCTCCTATCAGAAGAGGCGCAATATCCTGATCATTAATATATGCCCATGTATCATACCAGTAATCATCAAGAAGGGTCTGTTCAGTGAAATCCTTATTAAACCATGTCTGATCGCTTACGATCGGACCATAGTCATGAGGAGAATAAACAATCTGACTTGTTCCTGAATCCGGAACAACAGGACAGTCTGCAACACCGCGAAGATTTCCGCCCCACCATGCACCATAACCATTGTATCCTTCAACACCCTCAATAAAAATAAGTGCATTAGGATTCTTTGCAAGAATGGCATTTGCACAGTCTTCTGCAGCCTTTCTCCAGTTATTTTCAGCATCTGAAGTATCCCATATAGCATCAACAGGAGCACCGCCGTATGTACTGTGAGGTTCATTTTTCAGGTCATATCCGATAAGAGTATCATCATTCTTATAGTAATCAGCAATCCATACAAGAGTTTCCTGCCATACCTCTGTTGTTACGGTAACCTCTTTTCCGTCACGTCCGGTAAAACTTTTTCCATACCAGAGTCCGTAGTTATGTCCAGAGTTATTAGATTCCGGACTATGAATATCAATAAAAACTTTTATTCCGTATTTTTTGCATTTTGCCAGCAAAACGTCAAAACTTTCATGACTGTTCATTACTGACCCATCCTCATTAATCAAATCAACATTAAAAGGATAGTATGGATCATCATTCGGGTTTACGCTCTGCATAGGATCAGGGTCACCGATCATCCAGTTATAAAGCAGCTCAGTAGAAACCGGAATTCGGAGTACATTTATACCATGATCTGCAATGGAGCATACCAGATCATCAATATCACCGCTCCAGAGATAATGCAACGCACACTCCGTACAGTTATATCCGAACCAGTTTGCACCTGTCAACCAGACCTCATTACCGTCCTTATCATAAAGTCTGCTGCCGGATGCATGAAGCCAGTCATCATTACAGTCATCAGCTTCTGCCGAAAATGTCGTACCGGTAAAAGCAGACGCAATGCTTGTAACTGCAACAGCCATAAGAGCTGCAACAGATATAAGCTTTTTCTTAAATTTCATAGTATTCCTCCTAACCAAAATAAAGACAAAACGCCCACAATAATATATACATTTATTATACACTATAAATAAAAAATTGTCAATATATGAATTTCTTTAATCAAAACTACCCTTCAGGATTACAATAGACGAGTTATAAATATTTTAAATTTTGTTTCCCGTTAGACTTGCAAAATATAAAGAAATAAGCTATAATATAGTGTAACATTACGAATTTTAGACAACTCGCTGAAAGGAGAAAGTATTCTTTTTTACAATGGATACTTAAGATAAATATTATGGAAGAGAACAAAAATAATGAATTGATGTTACCGGCAGTAGCCATGAGAGGTCTTGTCTGCTTTCCGAGATTTGTTATGCACTTTGATGTTGCAAGGGAAATTTCAATTAAAGCAGTTGAAACAGCTCTGAAAAATGACAGACTTGTTTTTCTTACGGCTCAGAAAGATATATATACTGAAGAACCCGGAGATGAAGATTTATACAGAATCGGAGTAGTAGCTGAAATACGCCAGACCCTGAAAACCCCTGACAATATAATGAGAGTATTGGTCGAAGGCTTATACAGGGCAAAAATAAAAGAAACGGTGGAAGAAGACGGAATGCTTAAATGCCTTATTAAAAAGCTTCCGGATTACAGTCGTACAAAACCTGATTCTGCCGAGCTCACTGCTATCATGCGCTCCATAAAGGATGTTTTTGAACGCTATGGAGAGCTTGTTCCGAGAATGCCTAAGGAGCTTATAGGTTCAATTATGTGTCAGGATAATCCATACACATTGTTTGAAAATATTGCCTATAATATGAATTTTGATTTTCATGACAAACAGATGCTTCTTGAAGAATCAAACATACTTTCAAGACTTGGCATGCTGTATGCAGATCTGGTTCATGAAGTTGAAGTCCTTGAAATTGAAAAAGAAATACAGGACGAGGTCAGAAACAATATTGACAAAAATCAGCGGGAATACTATCTGCGTGAACAGATGAAAGTAATTTCATCTCAGCTGGGTGATGAGGAAACTCCGGAAGAAGCTTATGAATATATAGATAAAATCTATGAGCTTAAGCTTTCAGAGGAAATTACTGAAAAGCTTGTCAAAGAGGCTGACAGATTGCTTAAAATGCCGTCCTCGTCACAGGAAGCATTCGTAATCCGGAATTATCTGGATACTGTTCTGGATCTCCCGTGGAACAAATTGTCAAAAACCAAAACTGACATAAATAAGGCAGCTAAAATTCTGGACAAGGACCATTATGGTCTTAAAAAGGTTAAGGACAGAATTCTTGAAAGTATTGCTGTTCACTGCCTGATGCCGGAAGTAACCGGACAAATTATCTGTCTGGTAGGCCCTCCGGGAGTGGGTAAAACTTCAATCGGAAAATCCATTGCAAAAGCTCTGGGAAGAGAATATGTAAGAATTTCTCTTGGCGGCGTCCGTGATGAGTCAGACATAAGAGGACACAGAAAAACATACATCGGTGCAATGCCGGGAAGAATTATTTCTGCTATGAAACAGGCAGGAACTCAGAATCCGCTGATCCTTTTTGATGAAATAGACAAAATGGGAAATGATTTCAAAGGCGATCCGGCATCAGCAATGCTTGAAGTTCTTGACAGCGAACAGAACAAGGAATTCCGTGACCACTATATTGAAGTTCCTTTTGATTTAAGCCGTGTTCTGTTTGTAACTACTGCAAATACAACTGACACCATTCCCCAGCCTCTTCTTGACAGAATGGAAGTAATTGAGCTTACCAGCTATACAAGAGAAGAAAAATTCCATATTGCAAAGGAACATCTTATTCCAAAGCAGATTAAAAAGCACGGTCTCAAAGCAAGTCAGATAAAAATAAACGACACTGTAATTTATAGTCTGACAGATTACTATACAAGAGAAGCCGGTGTCAGAAATCTTGAAAGAGCCATTGCCGGACTGTGCAGAAAAGCTGCAAAGGAAATTGTTTCAGGAAATATGAAAAAGGTAAGCTTTACAGCTAAAAATCTTGAATCATATATAGGTCCTAAAAAATATATTGATGATGATAAATTAACTGAAAATGAAATAGGTGTAGTAAATGGTCTTGCATGGACTCAGGCAGGCGGAGTTCTGATGCCTCTTGAAGTACTGATTCTTGACGGAAAGGGCAATATTGAAACTACCGGCTCTTTAGGAGATGTTATGAAGGAAAGTGCAAAGCTTGCAGTAAGCTATGTAAGAAGCGTTGATGAAAAATATAATATCTCTCCTGATTTTTATAAAACAAAAGATATTCATATTCACGCACCGGAAGGTGCTGTTCCGAAAGACGGTCCGTCTGCCGGCGTTACAATGACTACTGCCCTTGTATCCGCTTTGTCCGGCATGCCTGTAAGATGTGATGTTGCTATGACTGGTGAAATAACTCTTCACGGAAAAGTTCTTCCTATCGGCGGACTCCGTGAAAAAACTATGGCAGCATACAAAGCAGGTATAAAAACAGTTATTATTCCTCAGGCTAATAAAAGCGATCTTGAGGAAGTTGATGATGCTGTAAAGGCATCTACTGAATTCATATTTGCTTCAAAACTTGAAGATGTACTTGACAATGCACTCTGCAAAAAAAATAATAAAAACGGAAAACCTGTGAAAATGATTATTCCGCCGGAGGATAATATGGACAGCAGTAATGCATCAGTAACATCATAAAAAGGAGATTTTAATGAACTACAACAAAGCTGAGTTTTCTGCCGCTTACGGAACTTTTTCTCAGATCCCGCCATGCGAACGCATTGAAATTGCTTTTGCAGGCAGATCTAATGTCGGCAAATCAACTTTAATAAATAAAATTTTTAACAGGAAAAATCTTGCAAGAGTAAGCTCTGTTCCGGGCAAAACCGCAACTATTAATTTTTACGGACTGGAAAATGTTTACTTTGTAGATCTGCCTGGTTACGGCTATGCCAAAATTGCCAAATCTGAAAAACGCCGCTGGTCCGAACTGATTGAAGGCTATCTCAATTCAGACCGTGATATAAGACTTGTTTTTCTGTTAATAGATATGCGTCATGCACCCTCAGCTGACGATATCCAGATGATAAATTATCTTGTTGAAACTGAGCTTCCTTTTGCAATTATTCTTACCAAAGCAGACAAATTAAAAAAAATGCAGCGAATTGAAAGAATGGAAGCCTTTAAAACAGAAATACCTTATTTTGATCAGATTCATATTATTCCGTTTTCTTCACAGACTTTTGAGGGTGTTGAAGATGTACGGAGTATTATAGAGGAAATTGCCGGAGAGGATGAATGATCTGTCCTCAGGCAAAAGAATAATTTGAAAGGATGTTTGAAATGTTTGTATCAGAAAATCTCGATGTCAATGAAAAGGGTCATCTGACCGCAGGTGGAGTTGATACTGTTGATCTGGCAAAGCAATATGGCACACCTCTCTATGTCATGGATGAAGCTTTGATAAGAAAACACTGCAAAAGCTTTAAAAACAGTATTGACAGATTCTATGACGGCAAAGGTCTGGTTTGCTATGCCAGCAAAGCTTTCTGCTGTCTGGAAATGTGCAGAATAATGAAAGATGAAGGTATTGGTCTTGATGTTGTTTCTATCGGAGAACTGTATACTGCATACAAAGCCGGTGCTGACTGCGATAAGATCTGTTTTCACGGAAACAACAAAACAGATGAAGAACTTGAATATGCAGTTGATCTGAATGTCGGAAGAATTATTGTGGATAATATTTATGAGCTTCAGAGACTTGACAAAATTGCAGAAAAAAAAGGCGTAAAGGCAAATATCATGTTTAGAATCAAGCCGGGTATTGACGCTCATACTCACGATTTTGTCAGAACCGGTCAGATTGACAGCAAATTCGGCTTTGCTCTTGAAACCGGAGAAGCTATGGAAGCTGTAAAAATCGCTTTGAGCCACCCTAATATTAATCTTAAGGGACTTCACTGTCATATCGGTTCACAGATTTTTGATATCGATCCTTTTGTTGAAGCTGCTAAGGTAATGCTTAAATTTATTGCTGAAATCAAGGCTCAGACAGGTCATGAGATATCTGAACTGAACCTGGGCGGCGGATTCGGTATTAAGTACACGGAAGATAACGATCCTGTTCCGTATGAAGCATATATGGAAAAGGTTTCAGCAGCAGTAAAGGAAAGCTGCAGGGAACTTGGTGTTAAGCAGCCATTTATACTTATCGAACCAGGACGTTCTATGGCAGGTCCTGCCGGAATCACACTCTATACATGCGGCGGAGTTAAGCATATTCCAAATATCAGAACATATGTATCAATCGACGGCGGTATGACTGATAATCCAAGATATGCGCTTTATAAGTCAGAGTATGAAGCAATTGTTGCAAACAAGGCAGACAAGCCAAGAAATACAACTGTGACTATTGCAGGCAAATGCTGTGAAAGCGGTGATCTGATAGGCGAAGGAATGCCTTTGCAGGAGGTCGAACCGGGAGATACTATAGCAGTCTGCGCTACGGGAGCTTACAACTATTCAATGGCTTCAAATTACAACCGTATTCCAAAACCAGCAACGGTATTTGTAAATAACGGTGAATCAAGAGTCGTTATTAAAAGAGAAACTCTTGACGATATTATAAGAAACGATATTTAAACAATTATAACTTTATAAGCTATATAATAAAAATCCGCATATCATTTTGATATGCAGATTAATTTATAATATCATATTTTTTCAAGAACATCTATAACCATATCAAGACTGTCAAGTTTTTTAAACAGTATTTGAGAGGTTTCCTTATCAGGCTGTGACAAATCCGGAATCATTATTGGTTTGCATCCTGCACGATAAGCGGATAATATCCCATTAGGAGAATCTTCAAGAGCTATGCATTCTGACGGTTCAAGATTCAGAAGTTCACAAGCTTTAAGATAAATATCCGGTGCAGGCTTTCCATTTTCAACCATAGGTCCGCAAACCATAACATCAAAATAGTCCAGTACGTTTACAGATTTCAGGTACATTTCAGTTCTTGGCTCATCTGTTGCAGTTGCAACAGCAATTTTATATTCATTAGCTTTCAGATATTTCAGAAGCTTATCAAGTCCGGGCTTTTTTTCCACACCATTTTCTTTAATATACTGATTCATAAGCTCAATACGGCGTTTGCGTATTGCAAAATAATCAAAGCTTTCTCCGAAAATGCCCTGCAATTTTGGTACTGCATACTTTGCTGCAAGACTGCGTATCCCAAGAACATGTTCTTTTTTCATGTCGAACCCAAACTCATTTGCAGACATTATCCAGAATTTCATAAGCAGCTTTTCCGTATCAAGCATAAGTCCGTCCATGTCAAAAATAACGCCTTTGATTCTCATTTTACTTGTTCTCCTTTTATTATTTAATTGACTTTTTAATTACTTAATGATATAATAAAGGCATAATAATATAAATCATCGAGGTGATAGCCAATGGAAGAATTATTAGCATATGCATATCTATGGTCATTTGGTCTATGTTCAGATGTAGATTATAACAAAATACTTGATAAGGAATTTTTAAAAAATAGTAAAAGAAATATTTTACTTGAATTAGAAGAATGTTGTTTCAATAGTCAAGATACTTTTGAAATACTCAAAAACTATTTTAAATATAATGCAAATATTAATGAAAACATATTTGGTAAAGCCCTGTTTAAGGGATTAGAGTTGTCATATAATTCAAACGATATGAACATTCAAGAGTATGGATATCATTGTTATAGTATATGGAAAAATCTTCCTGGTTCTTTATATCATAAAGAACCTTTCTTCACACTTTGCTATGCTGATGATTGTTTATCATTTGGTGATGAACAACAAACACGTAAACTATATGAAAAAGCATTTGATTTTTATAAATAACCCGAGAAAAAATTTTCCCGGGTTATATTTTTATTTTAGTCCTGCCATTGATTGTTCAATTTTAGCCATTTTTTCTTCTGCCTTAGCAAGCTTTGCCTTTTCAGCTTCAATCAGCTTTTCCGGAGCCTTTGCTAAAAATCCCTGATTATTAAGCTTGCCGCTTAAGAAGTCAATATCCTTCTGAACCTTTGCCTTTTCTTTTTCAAGACGTGCCATTTCCTTTTCTTTGTCCACAAGCTGGTCAAGAGGAATAAACAGTCTTGCACAGTCTGTAACCGCAGTTACTGCATCTTCTATATCATACTTATCTGATACTTCTATTTCTGACGCAGAAGCAAGCTTTTCAAAGAAAATGCTGCATCCGCTGAACAGTTCAGTATACTGAGTTTCTATGAATATTTTTGCCTTTACTGACGGCGGAACATTCATTTCTGTTCTTCTTGCTCTTACTGCCTTAATAGCGTCAATTATTTTTGAGAAGTCATCTTCTTCCTTTGTAAAAGAATATTTTTCATCATATACCGGGAATGAAGACACCATAATTGAACCGCTTTCATTTGTAAGAACCTGCCATATTTCCTCGGTAATAAACGGCATAAACGGATGCAAGAGCTTAAGCATTCCCTGCATTACCCAAACCAGTACCGCCTGAGCAGTTTCCTTAGTTTCGCCGCCCTCAGCAATTCTGGGCTTTGTAAGTTCTATATACCAGTCACAGTAAACGTCCCAGATAAAGTCATAAATCTTGGATGCTGCAACACCAATCTCGAATTTTTCAAGATTTTCATTTACTTCCTTAGCAAGAGTATTAAATTTGCTTACAACCCATTTGTCCTCTAGCTTAAGATTTTCCGGAAGTCCCTTTATTTCAAAGTCCTCAGGAAGATTCATCATGATAAAGCGTGAAGCATTCCAGAGCTTATTTGCAAAGTTTCTTGCTGCTTTCACCTTGTCATCAGAATAACGCATATCGTTACCCGGAGAGTTACCGCTTGCAAGCATAAATCTCAGAGCGTCTGCACCGTATTTGTCAATAACCTCCAGCGGATCAATACCGTTGCCCAGAGATTTCGACATTTTTCTTCCCTGTTCATCTCTTACAAGACCATGGATAAGTACAGTTTTAAACGGTACTTCTCCCATATGTTCAATACCGCTGAACATCATTCTTACAACCCAGAAGAAAATTATATCATAGCCTGTAACAAGAGTATTTGTAGGGTAAAAATATTCCAGATCCTCTGTTTTGTCCGGCCAGCCCAGTGTTGAAAACGGCCATAAAGCCGATGAGAACCATGTATCAAGAGTATCCGGATCCTGACGCATTTTCTTTCCGCATTTCGGACATACTGCTTCGTTTTCCTTTGTAACCACCATTTCTCCGCAGTCATCACAGTAAAACGCAGGTATCTGATGTCCCCACCAGAGCTGTCTGGAAATGCACCAGTCCTTGATATTTTCAAGCCAGTGGAAATAAATCTTGTCAAAACGTTCCGGAACAAATTTAGTTTCACCGTTTTTTACTGCATCAATTGCAGGCTTTGCCAAAGATTCCATTTTTACAAACCACTGCTTTGAAACTCTCGGTTCAACGGTTGTACCGCAGCGATAGCATGTACCTACATTATGGCTGTAATCCTCAATTTTTACCAATGCACCCTCTGATTCAAGGTCGGCTACGATTGCCTTTCTTGCCTCATATCTGTCCATTCCGGCATATTTCGGATAATCATCTGTAATTTTTGCGTCATCCGTCATTACATTGATAACAGGCAGATTGTGACGCAGACCCACTTCAAAGTCGTTAGGATCGTGTGCAGGAGTAATTTTAACAACACCAGTTCCGAAATCCATTTCAACATAATCATCTGCCACAATCGGAATCTCTCTGTGAACAATAGGCAGTATAACAGTCTTGCCTACCAGATGCTTATATCTTTCATCCTGAGGATTAACCGCAACAGCAGTATCGCCCAAAAGCGTTTCAGGACGTGTTGTAGCAAGCTCCAGATAATCATCACTATCCTTGATTTTATATCTCAGATGCCAGAAATGTCCTGCCTGATCCTCATATTCAACTTCAGCGTCTGAAATTGATGTAAGGCAGTGAGGACACCAGTTTATAATTCTTTCGCCTCTGTATATAAGTCCCTTTTCATAGAGCTTTACAAACACTTCCCTTACAGCCTTATTGCAGCCTTCGTCCATTGTAAAGCGTTCTCTTGACCAGTCACATGAAGAACCCAGTTTTTTAAGCTGCTCAACGATTCTTCCGCCGTACTGTTCCTTCCATGCCCATGCACGCTTCAAAAATCCGTCACGGCCGATATCCTCTTTAGTAACACCGTCCTTTTTCATAGCTTCAACTATTTTTGCCTCAGTAGCAATTGAAGCGTGGTCAGTACCCGGCAGCCACAGTGTAGAATAACCGGACATTCTCTTATATCTTATAAGTATATCCTGCAATGTTTCATCAAGGGCATGTCCCATATGCAGCTGACCTGTAATATTCGGCGGAGGAATAACAATAGTATACGGCTTTTTCTTCTTATCCACTTCAGCTTTAAAGCAGCCGCTGTCATTCCAGTACTTATAAATTCTGTCTTCAAAATCCTTAGGATTATAGGACTTTGCGAGTTCTTTGCTCATCATAACATCTCCGTTCGCATTTTATGAAAACAGCCAAAGCAGCAATTAACTGCTTCGGCCGCCATTTCAAATAATGAATATCACCTTTAGCAAGATCACTAAAAAATCTCACCTTTATATTATACTTTATTTAATCTTATTTGTCAAGAATAAATCTCCAAAGTTTCGAAGCCCATTCTTCCCCGGCATAATCTATTCCAACTCTTGGAGCAGTTTTGATTTCCGGCTTCATACCGTCATCCTCGATCCATATTCTTTCATTTCCGATGAAACTTTCACCGTTAAAGCTTTTATCAATACCAAGACGCTTAGTAAGCTTTGCCGGACCTTCAAAGTCCTCGCATGCTCGTATAAGGACTCCCTGAGGCTGCTCTGCTTCACCTGTTATCACATTCATAAGCCAGTGAATACCATAGCACAAATAGACATAAATAATACCGCTTTCCCTGTACAGCAATTCCGTTCTTGAAGTTCTTCCCTTTGAAGCGTGACATGCCTTGTCTTCAGTACCTCTTTAAGCCTCCGTTTCTGTTATTCTAAGCCCTACTATTTCTCCGCTGTCCATTTTTCTGACTATAATTTTGCCTACAAGATCCGGAGCAACCTCAAGACAATCCCTGTGAAAAAATTCATTATCAAGTATCATTTCTTCAGCCTTTCTGCAAGCTCTTTTTCAGGAGTCACATAAAGAGTTTTGTTATTTGAAAATATAACCATACCGGGTTTTGCACCAGCAGGCTTTTTAACAAATTTTACAAGACAATAATCAACCGGAACCTGTGAAGAGTCCTTAGCTTTCGAGTTAACAGCTGCAATAACTGCTGCCTCTTCAATAGTCCTGTCCGGCGGAGTATCTCCGTTTGTAACGATTATAGCATGAGATCCCGGTATATTGTGAGTATGAAGCCACATATCAGTTTTAGCAGCAGTTTTCAAAGTCAGTTTGTCATTTTGCTTATTATTTCTTCCAAGAAGTATTGTATACCCGTCGCTTGACACATATTCAGCCGGCGGACTGCTTTTAGGCGGTTTGCCCTTAAGCCGCACAGCACGTACATATCCCTGTTCCGCAAGCTCCAGCCGAAGTTCATTTATTTCATTTTCCGTGTCTGCCCTTGTAAGGGAATCAAATACGCTTTCAATATATTCAAGTTCTTCCTCTCCCAGAGCAATCTGTTCTGCAAGCTTTTTTTCAGCTGTTACAGACTTGCGGTATTCAGAATAATATTTCTGGGCATTCTGTGCAGGGGTAAGCCTTGCGTCAAGTTTTATTTCAATCTGAGGACAGCTTTCGTCATAAAAATTTTCAAGAATAACTTTCTTATCGCCTTTATTTATACGGTAAATATTAGCTGAAATAAGATCTCCCATAAGCTTCATTTCATCTTTTTTGGTACATTCCTGAAGTTCATTTTTCTGATTTGCAATACGTTTTGTAATTCTTTCACTGGTATTCATAAGAAGTCTGAACAAATCATTTGCACGCTGCTTTAATCTGGCAGTCTTATCCCTCTGAGCATAAAAATAATCCAGAAGCTCACATGCTGATTCAAATTCCTTCGTAATCATAAGTCCGCCATACTGATTAAGGCGTATGAAAGAAAAATCCTTAAGAAGTCCGTCTTTATTTACCGCACAGGTATAACAGCATTTTTTCTCAAGCAGTGCATTTTTCGCAGACATAACAGCAAAAACCAGCCTGTCCTTTTCATTATCGCTAAGCTCTCCCCCGTTAAGCTCTCTGCCATGACCGGTATAATACGCCCATTCTCTTGCCAGTACCGGCGAAACGCCCTCAAAAGCACCGATAACAGCCTTTGAAAGTTCAGCATTTCTAAGATTGTCTACTGCTTTTCTTATCTGTTCTTCATCTGAATCCTTAAAAGAAATCCTGTTATCTCTGGGCGGAAATTCATAGAGCATTCCCGGAAGAACTGTTCTTTCCCGTGACATGTCTTCATCTACACGCCTGATACTGTCAATAATTTTTCCGTCCTGATTCACAAGAATAATATTTGAATATTTCCCCATTATTTCACAGGCAAGAGTTACTGTAACAATATCTCCCAGTTCATTAATACACTCAAAATCCAGATATAAAATACGCTCCAGACCGTCCTGACGTATTGCCTTAAGCTTTCCTCCCCCAAGATGCTTTCTCAGAAGCATACAAAACATTGGCGGAGACATAGGATTATCAACAGTTGTTTTTGTTATATGAATTCTGGCACTGCTTGCAGAAGCTGAAATAAGAAGTCTGTAAGCACCCTTGACCGTTCGTATTGAAATTATAATTTCCTCACGGGAGGGCTGATAAATCTTATCCGTTCTTCCTCCTATGAGTACATCAAGCTCCTGCTTTACCGCATATAAAAAAGCTCCGTCCAAAGCCATTAAAATTCTCCTTTTTTTCTGTAAATAAGTATTTCAAATTCTGTTTCAGTTTTTAAGTATTTCAGATTTTCCAGTTTATTTTTATCTTCCGGACTAGTATTATAAAAATATGGCGTCATAGTAAAAAGACTTGCTATATCATGGCTGTTTTCAAGTTCAATTTCCTTTTTTGTTTCATATTTTTTCAGAAATTCAAAACCGTCTATTTCTTCCGGTTTTGGATTATTTTCATAAGGCGTATCATAAACAGCATTTTTAAGCTCCCACAGATGTTTTCTTCCCGGAATCACCATAATCATATAACCGCCGTCTTTTATCACCCTGATAAATTCTTCACGGCAAAACGGAGCAAATATGTTAAGAAGAACATTGCATGAGCCGTCTGTTGCCGGAATATGAAAAACGCTGCCTACTGCAAATTCGACTTTCTGATTTCTTCTGGCTGCTTTGTCAGCGGCATATTTTGAGATATCTATTCCGGCTGCATTTATCTCAATACCCTTATTTTGAAGAAAATCAAATATTCCGCTGGTATAGTATCCTTCTCCGCACCCTGCATCTAAAAGAACATCATTTTCAGATACTGCTTCATTTACTGCATCACATAAAGCATCAAGAAGATGACTGTAATATCCCTTATCAAGAAAATCACTTCTTGATTTCACCATAAGCTTATTATCTCCCGGATTTTTAGTATTCATATGATTTGACATAAGAAGATTGACATACCCGCTTTTTGCCGCATCAAAGGAATGATTTTTACCGCATTTATAATTTTTACCGTCCGTTTTCAAAGACATTCCGCATACAGGACAGGCAAACAAACTTTTTCTATATAACATAATTTACCGGATCCTTATTAACCTCAGACATTGAAAATTCTATATTTGGAAAATCCGCCGCAAGCATTTTGCAAAGCATTTTCATTCCGGGATTTTCAGTATGGAAATGTCCGCAGTCAAATACAGAAATTCCCTTTCTTTTTGCATAAATCCACTGATCATGCTTGACTTCGGAAGTGATATATGCATCAGCACCCAGATTTAATGCACTTTCAATAAGGTTTCCGCCGCTTCCGGTGCAGAAAGCTGCTTTTTTAATATTTTTTCCTCCGTCAGTGTAACGAACTACAGTACATCCCAGAAGTTCTTTAAGCCTTTGGGCAAGCTCTGCCGAAGTATATCCCCTGTCTGAAACCCCCACTGTACCAAAGCCATAAGGCTTATCATCATGACCTGTAACTTCTAAAGTACCCTCAGTTTTTTTAAATCCTGAAAGCTCCATTAAAATATCACTCATTCCGTTTTCAGCAATATCAAATGGCGTATGAACACATATAGCCGAAATTCCGTTTTTCATCAGTATACACGCCGGTTCATCATCTTCCAGATTATAAAGCGGGTTAAAAATTACAGGATGATGAGATATAATAAGCTCTGAACCTGTTTCAACGGCTTCATCTGCCACATCGTTTGTTATATCCAGAGTAACCAGCACACGGCTTATCTTTCTGTTCATATTACCGGTTAAAAGTCCGGAATTGTCCCATTTTTCCTGTAAGGAAAAATGTGCAATAGAATCTATGTATTTATAAATTTCAGAAACAGTGTTCATTCTGCCCTCCGTCATTACCTTAAGCCTGTCAGCAATATATTTATATTTTTGTGAGTCTTCATCTTTTCCAGCCTTGCAGAGTCCCAGAACAATATTATTGATTTTTGAAAATTGATTTTCTATATATCTTTTTCCAGCATCAGTTTCAATATTTATTCTTCCCACATATTCGGCAACTTTACCAATGTTTATTCTGTATCCGGAATAAACAGCCCGGATAACTGTATAAACAAATCTGTCTTCAATAACCGCCTTTTCTTCAACGATTTCAAATCCGTTTTTATAAAGCCATTTTCTAAGATGTCCTGCACGAGTCATCGGCTGAAGAACCAGATTTACACCATTTTTTATCCATTCAACATTATCCAGTATAGCTGAAATAGTTTCTCCGCCCATTCCGGCGATTACAATATCACTGATATTATCTGGAGGAATATTGTCCAGTCCGTCAGATTTTATTAATTTTATATTATCTTTATATCCGTACTTTTCAATAGTCTGCACTGCAAATTTAAGCGGTCCGTCATTTATATCAGATGCCACAGCCTCCGAACATATTTTATTTTCAATAAGATATGCCGGAAGATAAGCATGATCTGTGCCAATATCGCAAACAATACCATTTCCTGAAATCATTTCTGCACAAACTTTTAGTCTGTTATCAATTACTATCATTAGTATCCCCTATTATTTAAACAGTCTAAAAAAGGGAGCTTTTCCACTTTTAAAAAGCTCCCTCTTCAGTCTGAAAATTATTTACCTGCAAAAAAAGTGTTAAGCTTATTTACCAGTTCATCTGCATCTGTACCATGAACTTCACAGGCTTCAGCGATGGTTTCTCCTCTTGAAGCAGGACAGCCAAGGCAATGCATTCCCATTTCAAGGAAAAATGGTGCCACGTCAAAATCATGATCAAGAATATCACCAATAATTGTATTTTTATTTACTTCATAAGCCATTTTTTATTCCTCCGTTTTTATTATTTGTTTTCAATTAAAATTTATACCAAACTGATAAAATAAAAGTGCAACCATACGGCTGCACTAATTCAAGAATCTTAATATTTTAAGCTTCTTCCTTCATCTTTGCAAAACATTCGCTGCAATAAACCGCACGGTCTTCTCTTGGCTTGAAAGGAACTCTTGCTTCTTTTCCGCATGCAGCACATGTAGCTGTATACATTTCTCTTTCAGATCTGGAAGCATTTTTTCTGGCATCTCTGCAAGCCTTGCATCTCTGAGGTTCATTTACAAAACCTTTTTCAGCATAAAATTCCTGTTCACCAGCTGTAAATACGAACTCATTTCCGCATTCCTTACACACCAATGTCTTATCTTCGTACATTTCTTTTACCTCGCTTGTAGTATTTTGGACCCCGGACGGACTCACACCGACACCTTTGTTAAACAACGCTCTGGAATTAAGCTACCTGGCCATTTATCAATAGAATTAAATCTGCTTTGTTCAACAAATTTAAAAGTGCGGAATAAACCGTCAAATATAAATGTCAACACATTTCGCTTATGCAAAACAAAACAATCCGAGCATCCCACAAATCAAGCCAGCGTAAAAGAAAAACAGCCAAATAGTGATACAGATGATTATTTATAAAACAGTTTCATTCTATAACAAAATTTTAATAAATAAAATTCATGTTACCAATATCATAAACTATTATTTCAAATTTGTCAAGCGATTTTTCAAAAAAATTACATATACTTAACAAAAAGTCAATACTAACATATTTTTTAAGATTAATTTGTTAGTTTTTTACATATTATCAAGAGAATATTTTTGTCTTCCCTCTGAGAAAATGTCTCCTCCGCTGCAGTCATCAGCAACAATCAAAGGAAAATCCTCCACATAAAGCTTTTTAACGGATTCGCAGCCCAAATCCTCAAAAGCAATTACCTCACATTTTTTTATGCAGTGAGCTGCCAAAGCACCTGCACCGCCCACAGCACAAAGATATACAGCACCGTTTCTTACAACAGCGTCCCTTACCTCGCAACTTCGTTCTCCCTTGCCTATCATTCCGCCAAGACCCATATCAAGAAACAGAGGTGCAAATTTGTCCATTCGTCCGGATGTTGTAGGACCGCAGGAACCTATAGGTCTGCCCTCAGGTGCCGGAGTAGGTCCTGCATAATATATACAGGCATTCTCCAGATCAAACGGAAGCTTTTCACCATTATCAATCATAGCCTTTATTCTCTTATGGGCAGCATCCCTCGATGTATAGACAGTACCGGTCAGCAGAATTTTTTCACCAGCCTTAAGCTCAGGGGCATATTTTTTCAAATCCGCCGCATTAATTTTTCTGGGCATCGACATTTAAAGCATCTCCTGTTTTTACAAATAAGGCAGCCGTTAAAAACGGCTGCTGAAAACTCTTATTTTTCTAGCATTCTCAGAATCTCATCCAGATCATCCTCTGTTGTATCCTTTTTATCTCCTGGATTGTCGATAAGAGGATTGTCAATCGGAATAACTTCTTCGTCCTCATTTGCCGTAGCAACGTCATCTCCATAACCTGCTGCAATTACAGTAATTGTCATTTCATCGTTCATATCTTCCTTGAACGCAGTACCGAAAATGAATTCTACATCTTCCGCAGCTGTATCGGTAATCATCTTTGTTGCAGTATCAACATCAGATGCCATGATATCTTCTGACATAGTAATATTAATAAGCAAGCGTCTAGCACCGGAAATAGATGTCTCAAGCAATGGGCTGGATATAACAGCCTTTGCAGCTTCAGCAGCCTTATCCTTTCCTGATCCATGACCAATAGCCATATGAGCATATCCTGCACCCTTCATAATTGTGGATACATCAGCAAAGTCGAGGTTTATGTATCCATCTTCAGTAATCAGATCAGAAATACTCTTTACACCAGTTTTAAGGATATCATCTGCAAGAGCAAAAGATTCCATCATTGTAGGCTGTTTTTCAAGACCATCCAGAAGTCTTTCATTAGGAATTACAATAAGTGAATCCACGTATTTTTTCAGTTCCTCAATACCTCTTTCAGCCTGAAGCATTTTTTGTTCTCTTTCAAAAGCGAAAGGTTTTGTAACAACGGCAACAGTAAGAAGGCCCATTTCCTGAGCAATTTCAGCTACAACAGGAGCAGCACCAGTACCAGTTCCGCCGCCCATACCGGCAGTGATAAATACCATATCAGCACCCTTAAGGGATGCTTCTATCTCATCTCTGTTTTCTTCTGCCGAACGTTCACCGACTTCCGGTCTGTTTCCGGCACCTCTGCCCTTTGTAAGTTTTGCACCAATCTGAATTTTTGTTGTTGCCTTTGATCTGTTAAGTGCTTTTGCATCGGTGTTAACAGCAATATACTCAATATCCTTTACACCTGCATCGACCATACAATTCAAAGCGTTTCCGCCGCCTCCGCCAACACCAATTACCTTAATGCTAACCTGCGGGTCGAAAGCTTCCTCAAAATTGAAGTCTGTCATTTACAATTCCTCCTAAATTTATTTCCATCCCTGATATTTCAGTCATAAACTCTAATATTAACAATACATATTATTATATTAACATACTTCATGGGATTTTTCAAGACTTATTTTCATTTTTTTTATTTTATTTTTTTATTTTTTTCAGTATTATTCCTCATAATATACATCTTCGATATTTTCTTCAAAATTATCGTCAGAATAATAATCTTCATCATAACTATCTTCATATTCATATTCTTCATCTTCGTAATATTCGGAATCTTCTTCCTCATATGAATCTTCTGAATACGAATCCGGATTTTCTTCTTCATACTCCGGCTGAGTTTCCTCAGTAGTATTTTCTGTACTGTCTTCCGGTAGATCATCTTTATTTATAGGAATCTTTGTATTATTTTTCTTTTTAATATTTGTATCAGAATCACTTCTGAAAGAGATCTGATTGCTTCCTATCATTACCATAGTACCTTTTTTATCATCACCCAGATCTTTTAAAACAGTATCTGCCAGATTCAGTTTATATTTGGCATCATTAGCACTTCCCATTTCAAAATTAATCCTGTTATCATAATTTACTTTTATATCATATTTATCATTCATATCAACTGATCTTATTTTACTGTTTTCGTTATTTTCCACTGCATTTACGATTTCAAAATATATTTCAGTTTTCTGCTCATCAGCAGAAGCAATATAATTTCCCAGTGTTTCATCCACGGGCTCAAAACCGCTTATTGTGATCAGATCATTCTGTGCAGATTCAACTTTTTCAAGGATCTTACCTTTTTTTGACACCAGAAGAAAACCATTTTCACACTGTATATTTGCTGCTGCAACACACTTGGTAACTTTAATTTCCAGCGTATCAGGATATCTTTTGTTTATTTCTGCCTCTTCGATAAAAACCATACTGCTAAGTATATTCTGTTCAGCCTTTCCAGCATCCAGACGAACCATATTATCTCCGATTCCAACCCCTGAAACCTTTATAATATCCTCGTTTGAATAATCTACATTACCATTTACATTTATATGATTTATATTAAAAAACAGCGTTACTGAAAGTAAAACTCCTATTCCAAGAACAAGAATTACAACCAGAAAAACATACAGTGATATATGTCTGCGTCTTCTTCTGGTACGTTTGCTGTTTTGATTTCTCTTTACATTAGTTTTTACAACGTCCCTCATTATTCTACCCTTCCGGCAATATTAAGTCAGAACCGTAAAGTTAACGGTTTCCGCCTTAAATTCTTTTTATTTTTCCTCCCATTGATGCTATAACAGATTCAAAATTTTCATATCCTCTGTCTATATGACTGATATCTGAAATTTCAGTTGTCCCTTCAGCACCCAGTCCTGCAACCGCCATAGCAGCCCCTCCCCGAAGATCTGTTGCCGATACTTTGGCACCATATAACTTTTTCACTCCATTTATAACAGCTACTTTTCCTATCACTTTTATATCAGCACCCATTTTAACCAGTGCATCAACATGCCTGTATCTGTTTTCAAAAATATTTTCCTCAAAAATACTGTTTCCCTCTGCCTTGCACAAAACCGCCATAACAATTGCCTGAGCATCTGTAGGGAATCCCGGATGAGGCATAGTAATAATTTTATTTACAGATTTCAGTGTTTTTTTAGCATTAACATATATGCATCCGTCATATATATAAACATTACACCCCATCTGTTCAAAAACAGAAATAAAGCTGTCACATAAATTTGAATCAATCCCTATAATATTAATTTCACCATTAGTTGAAGCCGCAGCAGAAATATATGTAGCAGCTGCAATTCTGTCCGGCATTATATAATGCATACAGCCATGGAGCTTTTCAACTCCCTCAATAACAACTGTACTGTTGCCTGCACCCTTTATTTTTCCTCCGCATTTATTTAAGAATAATGCAAGATCAACTATTTCCGGTTCTCTTGCCGCATTGACTATAATAGTTTCTCCCTTTGCCTTTACCGCAGCAAGAATTATATTTTCAGTAGTACCCACTGAAGGATATCTTAAGGTTATTTTTGTTCCATGAAGACCTTTATCTGCCATGCATTCAATAATTCCAAATTCATCCTTTACAGAAGCCCCCATTTTTTTCATAGCACTTAAATGCATATCTATTGGACGAGGACCCAGCTCACATCCTCCGGGAAACGATAAACAGCATTTACCGCAAGCTCCCAGCAATGCACCCATATAAATAATTGATGACCTCATTTCATGCATCAGATCATCCGGAATTTCATAAGAATTCAATCCATCAGGTTTTACCGTCAAAGTGTTTCCGCTGAAACGGCATTCACATCCCAGATGTGTAAGAATCCTGCACGATGCATAAGTATCACTAAGTGCCGGACAGTTTTTCAAAACCGTTTCTCCCTGACACATAAGCGAAGCGGCAATAATCGGCAGAGAGCTGTTTTTTGCTCCCTGAACCCTCACTTCCCCGCTTAATTTATGACCGCCTTCAATAACAAGTTTCTGATTTTGCATTTTTATACACCACCTGAAAGCATTTACCACATATTATGCTTTCATGTATAAAAGTGCTACTTTTTTTTGTCTGCAAGCTCCTTTATGACAGAATAGATTCTGTCATTTGTGTCTTTTACAGCCAGTCCGGCTGCCTTCTGAGACATGTCCGCAAGCTTATCCCTGTTTTCATACAGTTCTTTTATTTTATTTATCATAATTTCATTTGTAACATCCTTCTGCTCTATAACAATTGCCGCACCGGCTCTGCCCAGAACATTGGCATTATGAAACTGATGATTTCCTGTTACGACCGGAGACGGAATAAGAATTGATGCCTTTCCAGCCATTTCAAGCTCTGCCAGAGTTGAAGCACCGGAACGGCAAATTACCAGATCAGCAGCAGCCAGACAAGTATCCATATCATCTATGTACTCGCTGATTCTGAGACGCTTGCTTTTCATCGGTATACCTTTTTTCTTCATAGTCTCGGGAAATGATTCCCTTCCCATTTTTCCGTACCCATGAATATGATTTATTTTAAGATTATTTGAGGTATGCCAGTCGATAACCTCAGCCATTGTATCATTTATGCATCCGGCCCCCAGACTTCCTCCAAAGGAAAGTATGCATAATTCATTGTCAAAGCCAAGCTCTGCTCTTGCTTCAAGTCTGGATTTGGAAGCTATTCCTTCTCTGACCGGAAGACCGGTTACAACATAATCAACGTTTTTATCAAGATATTTCAGAGCTTCTTTTACCGTCAGCATAACCTTGTCAACTTCCTTTGCCAGAAGTTTGTTGGTTACCCCCGGAAAAGCATTCTGCTCATGGATTGCAGTTGCCACGCCCATTCTTGCTGCCTTTTTAATTACAGGTCCACTTACATAGCCTCCGGTTCCCACAGCAATATCAGGCTTGAAATCATTAATAATTTTTCTGGCTTTTGGTCCGGAAACCAGAAGATATCCTGCCGCCTGACAGTTTCTCTTTATATTTTTGAGTGTTAATTTTCTCTGAAAGCCTGCAACTTTCATCGGAGCAAAATTATATCCTGCTTCCGGAATCAGTCTTGCTTCCATACCATTTGGTGTTCCCACAAACAAAAATTCCGTATCCGGATAATGTTCCTTAATAACAGACGCTATTGCCAGTGCAGGATTTATATGTCCGGCAGTGCCGCCTCCGGCAAGTAATACTTTCATATACTTATTATACTTAAAGTATAATCTCCTTTCTAATTATTTATACATCAATAGATGATTGTCTTGACACATTCAGAATAATTCCCATTTCAGCCAGCTGCATTACAAGTGCTGTACCGCCATAGCTGAAAAACGGAAGGCTAATACCTGTATTTGGAATCAGATTACTTACAACCGCAATATTCAAAAAAGCTTGTATACCGATCTGAACTGTTATACCAACTGTAATAAGCATGCCGAACTTATCTTTAGCTTTCGAAGCAATATAAAAGCCACGTATTATTAATAATGCAAATAATAAAATTATTGCAACTGCCCCGATAAATCCAAGCTCTTCACATACAATAGAAAAAACAAAGTCATTCTGAGATTCCGGAAGATACATAAATTTCTGTCTTGATCCTCCGAGTCCCAGTCCGAACAGACCTCCGGAGCCTATTGCGATAAGCGACTGACAAGTCTGAAAGGTTTTGTTCTTTTCATCTGAAAAAGGATCCAGCCATGACTGGAAACGTGTCTGGAAATAAGTGAAGCCCTCTTCTCCCTGTGATTTAATATAAACCAGAAGTCCGATTGCCGCTATGCCTACTCCGCAAAGAATAAAAATATGCTTCCACCTTACTCCGCCTACAAACATAAGGCATACACCAACACAGCAAATAAGGAGTGTACATGAAAGATGCGGCTGCTTCATAAGAAGTATTACAACAATTCCCAATAAAATGCCAAATGGCAGAATACCTACAGAAAATTTCTGCATTTTATTATAATTCTGTACAATAAGATACGAAAACAGAATTATTATGGAAAATTTCATAAGCTCGGACGGCTGAAAGTTAATAGGTCCAATAACTAACCATCTAGTGGCACCGCCCTCAGTTACACCCACCAGAAGTACTGCCACAAGCAGTATCACACATACTACATAGCTTGTAATAGCAATTTTAGGGTTGGCAAAATGACGGTAATCAAAAAAGGAAAAGAAAAACATAAAAAATATACCAATAGCCGCCATCATTATTTGCTTTGAAGCATAGCTTGTTCCGCTTTCTCCTCCGGATTCATTCAGCGCCTTTGCATAACTGGCTGAAAACATCATAATTATACCTATAACAAGCAATGTCATTACAATGAGAAAAAATGTCAGATCCATAACTCCTCTTGAAAACAGAGGATGTATAACCTTTTTTTGCCTGCTTTTATTGCCGGATGATCTGCTGCGATCAATTGAAGCTGCTCCAGCACCGTAATTTTCAGCCAAAATTTGTTCCTCCCTTACAATGTCAGATAACGGTCAGTATACCCAAAGCTGATACAATAATTGCCGCTATCGAAAAAGTAATTACAATTTTATATTCACTGAAACCGCACATTTCAAAATGATGATGAATCGGAGACATTTTGAAAATTCTTTTGCCTTTGCCCTTTTCACCTGTTTTTTTGTAATGCTGTCTTGCAGTGATTTTAAAGTAAGTAACCTGAATAACAACTGACAGAGCTTCAAGAATGTACACAAGTCCTACCAGAACGATTAAAAGATGTTTGTGTGTAGTAAGACCAATTGCCACAAACGATCCGCCTAAATACATTGATCCCGTATCGCCCATAAAGCATTTTGCCGGATGAAGATTCCAGATCAAAAATCCCAGACAGCCTCCTGCAATTGCTACAGCATAAAGGGAAATCTCATAGGATTTTAAAATACCGCATATTGCTGAAAATGCCAGCATGGTAATAAATGTTACAGAACCGCAGAGTCCGTCAACTCCATCAGTCAGATTTACCGCATTTGAAACATAAATCATAAACAAAATCATTATCGGATAATAAAACCATCCCAAATCAATCTGAACGAAAATCAAATCTAGTTTTGTTGATTTATCTCCCAAAGCGTACAGTACTGCAAGAAATGCAGCGGACAGGATAAACTGAAAAAACATTTTCTGTTTTGGATTAAGTCCCAGATTTTGTTTTTTAATTGCCTTTATATAATCGTCAAGAAAACCGATTCCAGCAAACAGCACTGAAAATAAAATACATGACAAAAGTCTCAATGCATTTTCCGAAGCAGTTTTCTGAGTAATATCGATCATATTGCGTGAACGGTATATAAGATATCCAATAACAACGGAAATAATACTGCTTATTATAAACATAAATCCGCCCATTATCGGTGTACCCTGCTTTGATTTATGCCATTTGGGACCGATTTCAAGTATTGTCTGTCCAAAATGAATTTTTTTCAGAAAAGGAATCAGTACCACACCTATCAATGCAGACAGAGCAAATGATATCAGTGCTGTTCCTATACTAATCCAGTATGACATTATAATCTCCATTCTGCCGCTAAAAAATCAGCAATATTAAAATCTCCTTAGCGGCTGCAGAGATTTTACACGCTAAAATTTACCCGAACAGCTTGTCAATTACTTCTTCAAGCTTCATGCCACGGCTTGCCTTAAATAATATTGTATCTCCGGGCTTTATAAATTCCTTTATTTTTTCCGTAAGCATATTCTTATCACATGTATGATATGCATTGATTCCGGATTTCTTTGCTTCTTCTCCTATGTATCCGGAATCCTTTCCAAAACAAAACAGCATATCAGGACTTGCATGCACTGCCATATTTCCTGCCATTCTATGAAGCTTTTCGGAAGAGTCCCCCAGCTCCAGCATATCTCCCAGTACTGCAATTTTTCTGCCTGTGCATTCCATTCCGGCTAAAACGTTTAAAGAAGCTCTCATAGAATCAGGACTTGCATTGTAACAATCGATAATAACTGTTACATCACCTTTTTTTACTATGTTCTGGCGCATTCCGTCCGGCTTGTATTTTTTCAGGGCAGAAACAATTTCTGTATCTGATAAGCCGTTTAAAATACCTACTGCAAACGCCGCAGCTGCATTTAAAACGTTATGCCTGCCAACGCACGGAATTTCAGCAGTTATTTCGCCATCCGGGTATTTTATATCAAATATTGTAATTCCATTTTCTTCTTTTATATTTACGGCTTTGAAATCATTACATTCATTATCAGTACCATAAAGATAAACCTGATGTGCATCCAGATTATTCTTCAAGGGTGCAAGACGTGCATCATCGCCGTTAACAATCAAAGGAGCATTATCTTCCATTCCTTTAAGTATTTCCAGCTTTGCTTTCAAAATACCATCCTGAGATTTAAGATTTTCAATATGTGAAAATCCAATATTGGTTATAACCCCCATTGTAGGTGCTGCTGTTTCAGATAATCTTTCAATTTCGCCAAAATTAGACATACCCATTTCAATTACAGCCGCTTCATGGGAAGAATTCAGATTAAAAAGGGTTTTAGGAAGACCTATTTCATTGTTAAAATTACCCTGAGTTTTCAAAGTTTTATATTTTTCAGAAAGCACAAGAGCAATCATTTCTTTTGTTGTAGTTTTTCCCACGCTTCCTGTAACTCCTACCAGTATGGGACTGAATTTACGACGGTAATATGCGGCTATTTTTAAAAGTGCTTTTCTGGTATTATCCGTTACGATACAAGGACACCCATCAACGGGATATTCTGAAACCGCAGCGGCAGCTCCGTTTTCAATAGCTTTTCTTATAAATGTATGACCGTCAAACCGTTCACCCTTTATTGCTATAAAAAGACATCCTTCAGGTAAATTTCTTGTATCAGTCGAAATTTCCGTAATTGTTTTTTCACATGGACATTCAGTACCCAGGCATTCTGCTATTTCCGATAATAATAATTTTTCCATCAGTCTATTAGCTTCAGACCGTCTGAAACTATCTCTCTTTCATCAAAATGTATATGTTCGTTTCCGGGAAGTACCTGATAATCCTCATGACCTTTTCCGGCAAGAACTATTATATCTCCCTTTCGGGCAATCTTCAGCGAATGATAAATCGCTTCTGTTCTGTCAACAACCACATCAAATGGGATTTCACTGTCCTTAAGACCTACAAGAATATCGTCTATAATAGCTTCCGGAATCTCATCTCTCGGGTTATCAGAAGTAATAATAAGCCTGTCGGCAAATTTTGCTGCTGCCTTTGCCATAAGCGGACGCTTTTTGGCATCGCGATTTCCTCCGCAGCCAAACAGGCATATAAGCCTTCCCTCTGTATACTCTCTGACGCTTTTTAAAATATTTTCAATTGCGTCCGGAGTATGAGCATAATCGCATATAACCGTAAAATCTCTGCCGGTAGGAATAATTTCACATCTTCCCTTTACTCCGTTATATTCCGCAATAGACTTAAGAATATTCTCCATTGGAACTCCTGCCTTCATACAGACAGTTATTGCAGCAGTAACATTTGAAACATTAAACATACCAGTCATTTTCATATTTACAATCTGTGACTTGCCGTCATAGCAATACCAGAAGCTTGTTCCATCGGCTTTTATTTTAATTGCATCAGCATAGTAATCAGATTCCTGAATGCTTCCATAGCTTTCCTTTGCACAGGTTATTTCACTGTAAAGTCTTTTACCATACTGATCATCAGTATTAACAAGGGCATAATCACATTCATCAAACATCATCTTTTTGGCCTGATAGTAATTTTCCATTGTTTTATGATAGTCAAGATGATCCTGAGTAAGATTGGTAAATACTCCTATATCAAAATGTGTAGGACCTATTCTGTACTGTACAAGCCCGAATGAAGAAACCTCCATGACAGCATACTTACAGCCTGCTTTGACCATCTTGTCAAGAAGATACATATAATCAAACGCCATAGGAGTGGTATTGTCAGTGTGGATCACCTCATCTCCTATCTCATTTCTTATAGTACCGATAAGACCAGTTTTTATGCCTTCAGACATAAGAATATTTTTTATTACATTTGTAATAGTTGTTTTTCCATTGGTACCTGTAACACCAATAATTTTTATTTTTTTCTCCGGATGATCAAACCATGCCGCACAAAGCTCTCCATAAAATTTTCTTGAATTATCTGTTATAATCTGTCTGTCACCAAGACCGAGATCCCTTTCAGTTACTACAAGTGCCGCACCCTTTTCAAGCATTTCTCCGGCAGCATCATGCCCGTCAAATGAACCGCCCTTTACGCAAACAAAAATACAGTCCTTCTGAACTTTTCTGGTATTATCTGTAACCGCACTGATTTCCATATCCGGAATATTTATCTCAGCGATATTTTCTATCAGCTTATAAAGTTTCATTATTAAACACCCGCCTGTCTTAATCATTCAGCATAATTTATTGTAAACCTTAAAAATCATTATATTCATATTTATCAGCCCGATTGATCATTCACACCAAAGGTAAGCTCAATTACTGTACCAACCGGTACTTTTGAACCTACAGGCTCTGACTGGGACTGAACTACTGCTGAACTTGTATCAGTTGACGCTCCTCCGGCAACGAAATTAAGTCCCATATTTGTAAGAATATAATTTGCATCAGACACAGAATATCCTGTCATATCCGGAACTTCAACATATTCCGGACTATAATCCTTCTCGGTATAAATAACTACTGTTCCGCCCTGAGATACAGTACTTCCGGTAATCGGAGTCTGCCCGCAGACTGTTTTTCCGTCACCTACAACCTGATATGTAAGACCCTTTTCTTCAATTGTCTTCTGGGCTTCTTCTACGGTCATATCTTCCACAAACGGTACTGATACGTCCAGATTTTCTGCTTCCTCATCTGTATATTCAGGATAATATCCCAGATACGGCAAAATTTCCTCCATAATTTTTCTTGAACACGGTACAGCTATCTGGCTTCCGTAATATTCTCCGGACATAGGTTCATCTGCCATTATCAGCATAATAATTTCCGGATCATCTGCCGGAGCAAAGCTGCAATAAGAAGCTACATATCTCATTGGATCTTCTTCGGTACCTGCATATTCGTCAAGCTTTTCTGACGTACCGCTTTTACCGCCAACATGATAACCCTTGATATATGAACCGTTCTGATATGCAACAGTTTCCAGAGTCTGACACATTATTTCAGAAGTTTCCTTTGAAATCACCTGTCTTTTTACTGTTTTTTCATTTGTAAGAACTACATTTCCATCATTGTCTACAATTTTGCTTACAACATACGGAGTAACAAGTTCTCCGCCGTTAATAACTGCCGCATATGCAGTAATCATTTCTATAGGAGTTACCTTGTTAGTCTGACCGAATGAACATGAAGCAAGCTCTACAGCACCCATACCATCCAGTCCCTGATAATAACTGGTTGCTTCTGCCGGAAGGTCTATTCCGGTTCTTTCAGTCAGTCCGTAAGCCTTAAAATAATTAAAGAAGTTTTCAGCACCAAGTCTTCTGCCTATTTCAATAAAAGCCGGATTACAGGAATTTGTAATCGCCTCAACAAATGTCTGAAGTCCATGTCCGGAAGTTTTCCAGCAATGTATAGGCTCTGTACCTTCAATTACAGTTACAGCACCAGTACAGTCAAAGCTGTCATTAACAGTAATAGCATGTTCTTCAAGTGCAGCAGAGCTAGTAACAACCTTGAATACCGAACCCGGAATATACAGTTCTGTTATTGCCTTGTTTTTCCATTGCTGTTCACGGGCGGCAACATATGCGTCATCATATTGTTCTTCTGTAAGTGTTTCAAGATAAGATTTTGCCTTATCTTTCTTTATTACCTCATTTTTGTCTATATTCAGAAATCCCATATCCTGAGCCATCTGGGCTATCTGAAGATCTGAAACCTCTGATGGATTGTTAAGGTCAAATCCCGGAGAAGTTGCCATAGCAAGAATAGCACCTGTTTTGGCATTCATAATTATGCCGCAGGCTCTGTCCTCAACTTCGAACTGACTTACAGTCTCCTCAAGATTTTTTTCAAGAGAATACTGTAAAGTTCTGTCTATAGTAAGATACAGCGAATCACCGTTTTGAGCTTCATAGGTTTTCGCATATCTGTATGGCATTTCATTTCCATATGCGTCCTTAGCGGAGATCACCTTGCCGTCTATTCCCGCAAGATATTCGTCATACTGATACTCAATTCCATACTGACCATCTCCGTCACCGTTAGTAAATCCGATTACAGACGCTGCCAGTTCATCCTGAGGATAATATCTTTTAGTATCCTCTTCAATCTGAATAGAATTCAGGGAATTTTCATCCATAAAAGCAATTATTTCATCTGCCACAGGTTTTTCAACCTGAGTTTTCAAAACCTTATACTGAGTGTTTTCCTCCATTGCCTTGAGAACAGTCTCCTGTTTGATTTCAAGTTTTTCAGCAAGGAAAGAAACTATTTCATTCTGAACATCCTCTGCAGTTTTGATAACAGTTCCCTGAGGCAGTTTTCCGGCAGCTAACTGTTTTTGCTGAGCTTCAGCAGTTTCTTTTTTATCCTCAAGCTCTGAGCGGAATAAATCCGGATCCATAAAGACCTTGTAAACAGTAGCACTTTGTGCAAGAATAACACCGTTTGTATCATATATAGATCCTCTGTTTGCTGATATTGAAATTTCACCGAAATGATATTCATTTGCCTTTTCCTGATAAAAATCATTCTGAACGATTGAAAGTTTAAACAGCTGAGCAATTATTGCTCCGGCAAACGCAAGCATACCGATCAGAACTACTCTGTTCGTCCGCTTTTTCATTTGAGTGGTAGGTTTTTCTGCCATAAACAACCTCCATAGCCAAACCATATATACATATAAACTATATTTCTATAAAAATAGCAGGGATATATTAACTTCTCCCTGCCATGGCGAATGTTTTTATTTCTAAAATTTAAAATACATTTTTGCATTTCATATTTTAAAAATAAATCTCATTCAAGTTCAACAAATCTGAAACCTTAACCGATAAACGGCACATAAGAAATTATTTTTATACAGGAGCTTAACCGCTGCCGCTTGCAGACGCGGCAGCAAATTCTCTCCCTATTTCCGTACACCCGTTTTTTTCTCCTGAAAATTCCGACAGCATTTTCTTTTATATCAGCCGTCTTTCTAATTAATAATATTGCCCTATCCGAAAATATATTCCAAAAAGCTTTCAACTTTTTCTTTAGCCCTGACAAATATATTTTTATTTTCTTCAGGGATCTCAACTATATCGTCAGTCTGAGTCTGAACATATTTGATCTGAGAATTATCAAGTTTTTGAAGTCCTAATACATTTACTGCATAATCCTCAACATTTTTCAGCGTCATTTTACTTTCAAGCTCTGATTGCAGACGAACATTTTCGCTCTGAACGCTTTCAAGCTTCTGATTAGCATCAGAAATCTGACGATATATCCTGTTTGTTTCTACTTTTCCGTAAATAACACAGAAAAATACCAGCAATGCAGACAGTGCAATTATAAACACCTTGGACGCTGAGCCTCTTTTAGGCGGTGTTACCTTCATAGTGATATCAGGAACCCGTTGTTTTTCTGGCTTTTCAGCAGGAATCCTTTCGGCTGTCGTAACTGTATGCTGATTTTTATTATCAGGTTTGTGAGGATTGTTTTGCAAGAAATAATCATATGCCGAATTATCTGCAGCCATAACAAAGCACCTATCTCCTTTCTATGATTCTTAATTTTGCACTTCTGCTTCGATTGTTTTGTTCAAGCTCACATACTGAAGCTTCAATAGGCTTTTTATTTATCAGCCTTCCCTGTGGAGTTCTTCCGCACACGCACTGAGGAAAATCAGGCGGACAGATACACCCCTTGCATAGTCCTGCAAAACGCTGTTTTACAAGTCTGTCTTCCAATGAATGAAATGATATAACAGCAAGTCTGCCATTTGGTTTAAGACTGTCAAATGCGGCGTCAAGACCGTCAGATAAATGGTCAAATTCACCGTTTACAGCTATTCTTATGGCCTGAAAAGTCTTCTTACAGGGATTTTTTTCCCTTTTTACTGCGGCAGGAACACTTTCCTTTATGATTTCAGCAAGTTCAAGCGTAGTATTAACAGGTTTTTCCTTACGAAACATAACAATATTTTTTGCTATTTTCCTTGAAAACTTTTCCTCGCCGAATTCAAAAATAATTCTGGCAAGCTGTTCTTCAGACCAGCCGTTTACAATATCATAAGCACTGGTACCTTCCTGACTCATTCGCATATCAAGCGGTGCGTCATAATGATAAGAAAAACCTCTTTGAGGAGTATCAAGCTGATGTGATGACACTCCAAGATCCATAAGAACACCGTCTACAAGATCAATATTCAGTGAATCAAGCACCTGACGTAACTTTGAATAATTGCTTCTTATAACCTGTGCATTATTATAATCTTTAAGTCTTTCTGACGCCGCCGTCACAGCATCCGGATCACAATCCAAGGCAATAAGCCTTCCATTTTCATTCAGTCTTTTTGCAATTTCAATTGAATGTCCGCCGCCTCCGGCTGTACAGTCAACATAAATGCCGTCCGGCTTAATGTTCAATCCTTCTATGCTTTCATTAAGCAAAACCGAAACATGAGAAAATTCCATAAATACTCCTTAAATGCCAAGCTGCTGCATTGCTGCAAGCATAGCTTCCATATCCATATTGTTTTGCTGAGCGTCCCACAGTTCCTTATCCCAGATTTCTGCCTTGTCATCCAGACCGATAACAACGACATCCTTTGTCAGACCGGCAAATTCTCTTAGATCAGACGGTATAAGAACTCGTCCCTGCTTGTCCGGAATCAGTTCTCCAGCACCGGAAAAAAGCCATCTTTTTATATCCAGTCCTCCCATGGAATCAGGAAGAGCAGCAACCTTATTTGCAAGTTTTTCCCATTCGGATTTTGAATAAATGGTCAGACACTTCTGGTTTATGCTTTTAGTAACATAAAATTCTCCCCCCAGTAAATCTCTGAGTTTTGTCGGAAAGCTCATTCTGCCCTTTGCGTCAATATTATGATGATATGTACCCATAAGAGCCGTCAAAGCCATTCCGAACACCACCTTTCTGATTTTTTGGGACTGTTTTACCAAAATTGTGGATTTTTTACACTACTTTACCACACTTCACCACCGTGTACATATTATTATAACTCAATTATCCGAAAACGTCAAGGCGAAATAGCGATACAAGAAAATAAAAGAAGTCGAAAATATACAGCATTTTTTGTGTAAAATTAACAAAGCATACTAATTTTATCAATCAGTATGCCTAAAATCCTATTACATTAGTTATTATATTTTATCGCTTTTAAGCCCTTTCAAAGCTTTAATTACCGCTGCACTTACTATTCCGGCAGTGGCTATTTCCACCAATGCATTAACGCCTGCCCATGCAGAAATGAAATTCAAAAAATTACTCCCCAAATTTTCTGAAACATTTTTATTTTTATAAAATGAAATATAAATCAATCCCAAAACCATAGCTGAGTGGAGAAAAGTGGCAATAGTTCCTGAAAGTGCAGCAGATAAATTCAATTTAAATCTTTTTCTGAAGAAATCATATAAATAAAATGTAAAAAGTGGTAAAAGAATTCTTGGAAGAAAACAAATCACAACACTCATAAAATTACCATATTCTGCAATTGGAGTAAAAACAAATGAAGTCGGATATGCAAGTCCAGCTGTTGACCACCATATAAAAGAACAAAGTCCCATAACAGCTCCTAAAACCCAGTTATATTTAGCTTCCAGAATAAATGCTGATATAATTACAGGAATATGTGCCAAAGTTGCAGTTATCCCCGGACCAAGAGGTATTGAACCCAGAGGTGTAAAACAAAATATTATTTCAATTGCAATTAAAACTGCCATAACTGTGATTTTATTTGTTTTCATAAAACTCCTCATTCTGCCGATTTAGTAACCAGCACATATATTATATCAGATCTTCAATTATTATTTTCAGCAGAACTTATTTTATGCAAAAAGAAAAAGGGAATGATTAAATCATTCCCTTTTGCATTTACAAATTCAAATTATTCCTGAATAGCAGTAACAACGCCTGAACCAACTGTACGTCCGCCTTCACGAATAGCAAAACGCAGACCTTCTTCAATAGCGATTGGTGTAATCAGTTCAACGTTGATTTCAACGTTATCACCAGGAGTACACATTTCAACGCCTTCTGGAAGAGTGATGATACCAGTAACGTCAGTTGTTCTGAAATAGAACTGAGGTCTGTAGTTTGTGAAGAAAGGAGTATGACGTCCGCCTTCTTCTTTCTTCAGAACGTATACCTGACCCTTGAACTTTGTGTGTGGGTGAATAGAACCTGGCTGACAAAGAACCTGTCCTCTTTCAACCTGATCTCTTGTAATACCACGGAGAAGAGCACCGATGTTATCGCCTGCTTCTGCATAGTCAAGAGTCTTTCTGAACATTTCAATACCAGTAACAACTGTCTTACCCTTTTCTGTAGAAAGACCAACGATTTCAACTTCATCACCAGTCTTGAGCTGTCCTCTTTCAACTCTACCTGTAACAACAGTACCACGACCAGAAATTGTCATAGTATCTTCGATAGGCATAAGGAAAGGAAGATCAGACTTACGTTCAGGAGTTGGAATATATTCATCAACAGCATCCATAAGTTCAAGAATTGGTGCATAAGCAGGATCGCTGAGGTCATCAGGAGCATTCAGAGCTGCAAGAGCAGAACCCTTAATGATAGGTGTATCATCGCCAGGGAATTCATATTCATCAAGAGTAGCTCTGATATCCATTTCAACGAGTTCAAGAAGTTCCGGATCATCAACCTGATCAGCCTTGTTCATGAATACAACAATATAAGGAACACCAACCTGACGAGCGAGAAGCAGATGCTCTTTTGTCTGAGCCATAGGACCGTCAGAAGAAGCAACAACAAGGATAGCACCATCCATCTGAGCAGCACCTGTGATCATGTTCTTTACATAGTCAGCATGTCCTGGGCAGTCAACGTGAGCATAATGACGCTTGTCTGTTTCATATTCAACGTGAGCTGTATTAATTGTGATACCACGTTCTCTTTCTTCCGGAGCCTTATCGATCATATCGTATGCTTCATACTGAGCCTGACCCTTAAGAGCCAGAGTCTTTGTAATAGCAGCTGTAAGAGTTGTCTTACCATGGTCAACGTGTCCGATTGTACCAATGTTAACATGTGGTTTAGTTCTTTCATATTTAGCCTTTGCCATTGGGAAAATCCTCCTTAATGTTTAATTAGATTCCTCATGAATATCATTCTAACATATATCGGAACAAATTTCAAGAGTTTTTATAAAAAATATTTAAGATTATCAAAATTAACCGTTATTTTTGTTTCTTGATGTCATGATCTTTTCAGCAATGTTCTTAGGAACTTCAAGATAGCTGTGCGGTTCCATTGAATACTGACCACGACCCTGTGTATTTGAACGAAGGTCATTGGAGTAACCAAACATTTCTGAAAGCGGAACAAGAGCATCAACCTGAACAGCACCTGGTCTTGTTTCCTGACCCTGAATCTGTCCACGGCGTGAACTCAGATCACCGATAACTGTACCTGTATATTCATCAGGAACAATAACGGAAACCTTCATAATAGGTTCCATAAGAACCGGGTTTGCCTTCTTCATAGCTTCCTTGAAAGCCATCGAACCAGCGATCTGGAATGCCATTTCAGAAGAGTCAACTTCATGATATGAACCGTCATACAGTTCAACACACACGTCAACAACTTCATAACCTGCAAGGATACCAGCTTTCATTGCACCCTGAATACCCTTGTCGACAGCAGGAATATATTCCTTAGGAATTGCACCGCCGACAATTGAGTTTTTAAACTCATATCCCTTGCCGGATTCGTTAGGTGTAACTCTGATCTTAACATGACCGTACTGACCCTTACCGCCTGACT
>NZ_JBJFHN010000101.1:0-9233 GCF_051893655.1 Porcipelethomonas sp.
AAGATAAGGGATTTTCCCTACAAATGACTCCGCATAAGCTGTAATACTTCCTGTGGTTTCCTGTTGAACTTCGGCAGCATTCTTTAATAAAACCAATTGATTTTCTCCCAGTGTCATTTTCTGATCCACAAAAATTTTCAACGGCTCTGTGTTTTTCACAGAACCGAAACATATCTGGACAGGCTTTGAAGCTTCTACAGCCGCAAGGGCTGTTTTCTTTATAATTTTCATCAGTTCAACTGCATCAGGCAATAAACTCACCTCCTCTGAGTGTCAGATCCATAAAATGTTCATTAAGCTTAAATGTATGCTTTGCTTTTTCAACCAGCATAAAATTTTTCAGTTTAACATCTCCTAAATCAAGGTTAACTACAATCATACTTCCGGCTCTTACTCTTGTATCACCCAAAGCATTTTTGATTTTAAGTTTTCTGGTTTTGCTATTGTACAGTTTTAAAAGAGCATCTGCTTTAGCCTGCCCGTTTTCCCCCTGAGAAAGTGTATCAAAATACTGCAAAACGCCCCATTCATTTATGTGCCCGGAATCTTTTGCAATATAAACATCTCTTTTTCCGGTATCCTCATTGTCGTAAGTCAGTTTTATTTTATTGTAAGTATCACTGTCAATACTGGATGTATATTCAAAATTTTCTCCGGTTTCCTCGTCAATCATAAGATAAGTACCGGATTTTCCCACATACATAGAAGAAATATTTTTCAATGTAAGCTTTCCGAAATCATCATAAAGAACAAACATTTCTTTATTGTTCTGCAATGTCATGTCAAGAGCATTTTCTATCATATCAAATAACGAAGTATTATCTTCTACTCTTGACGCTATAACAAATCTCGTGTCTTCTATAGCCCCTGTATTTAATGAAAAGTCTGCTGCAATCATTTTAATAAACTCAGAAGCAGTTTTATTTTCATATACATAAGTATCTTTATTATTTAAATACCTTAGCTGATCATAAGCAGTAATTGTAATAATCTGATCCTTATCACGTTTCTGACTGAAAATAAATCCATAAAAAATCTTTTCCTCATTTATTTTCAGACGCACTGCCGACCCTTCAGAAAACTTTAAATTGCCGCTATTTACAATTTTAAAAGACAGCTTACCCGGCGTACTTCTTCTTTCTGTACTCCATTCAATCCCCTCCTCAACGACCGGCATATACGCCCTTTCTCCGTCAGATGATGCTATCAGAAGTTCTGCGTTCATTTAACCGCCCCCTTATACTGCCGGAATAGTCAGGACCTGTCCGGGATAAATAAGATTAGGATTTGAACCAATTACACTTTTATTGGCGTTATAGATTACAGTATATTTTGAACCGTCACCATAGAATTTTTTTGCGATATTCCACAAACAATCCCCTGATACAACAGTATAGGTTTTAGAAGCAGAGGTATCTTTTGAAGAATCACGTTTTTTCTTAACGGTTGCTTTTGCACCAGAACCGGATTTTTTTATTTTTACCTTTATTGTTTTTGTACCATAATTACGATACTGCTTAAGCTTTATTTTTACAGTCAGATCAAAACCGTTTTCTGCTTTTTCAGTGATCTCATAATCTTCCATAGATACTTTCATATTTGTGGAAAAAAGGACCTTGCCATTTGGCAAAGTCCTGGATACAATAAACTGAAAGGGTCTTCTGATTTTTTTCAGTCCTTCAAAATAATTGAGAAAATATTTTGCCGGCTGAAAACTGGTTCTTGAACCTACTTTGTATGCCGCAAAAGGATATTTAACCTGAGGTATTATGCATTCAAACTCAATATCTGTAAGTTCAGCCGTTTTCAGTATATTAATTTCGCCCTGATCGATCAGAGTCACTTTTTTATTGGCGTTATTAATTTTTACCTGCATCTCCGAAGGCGGGATGGGCAGTAAACAATTACTCAGATAAAAATCATACCTTCCTTTTGGCATTATGTATGCACTCCTTCCGCCATAATACTTGTGGCTTCTTTTACTACGTCTGTAAGTCCGGCTACAATTCCGTCCAGATCCATTTCTGATGAAATATTATTATGATTTGTCTGTTCAATTTTAATTTCAGCAGTCGTAAATCTGTTCACAGTCTCCTGCTCTGCTATATCCCTGAGATATTTCAGTTCTTCCTCTGTGATATCAATAGAATCAGCAATATCCTCTGTGTTTCCGGCAATATCGTCAACACCGCCGCCTATGTCGCTTATTCCACTTCCGATATCCTCAAAACCGCCGTCAGACACGCCGCCGCCAGAATAGCCGCCGTAATTGCTATAATCATCAGGATTTGGTATAGAGTCTGTTCCAAATCCGTCTAAAAGACCGGAAATTTTATCAGAAATCTTATCGCCCCAGGCTGCTCCAGAATCAAATGCATCAGATACCCAGCCATCCTGGAAGGTATCAAATGTGTTATAGCCTTCTCTGAATGCATCACCGATAGATTCATATTCTTCTTTGTTTCCGGCAGCTTCGGCTGCCTTGGCTGCATATTCATCAGCACTGTTTGTAATACCGGAATAATCAAACTCTACAAATGGCAGTTTATTCAGAGCTTCGCATATACCCTCAATCACCGTTAATCCAGTAGAAAGCAGATCATAAAACCATGACTGAACATTGCAAATAGCATTATGGAATGCAGTCTTCATGTTGCTGCATAAAGCACTGATTGCATCTCCTATGCCAAGAGCAATGTTTGCGACACTTAAGCCTAAGTTTTTAAAAAATTGAATAACAATATTGACGCCGCCGCATATAACTCCGAATCCTGAATTAGCAACTCCTGTGAATTTAGCAATTGCTGAACAAACCGAAAAAATTATTGCGATTAAAGCGATAAAACCCATAACTGCGGGCATAGACATAATAGCGCTTCCTATTGAGCAAAGCAGTTGCCAACCATAGTAAACAGCAAGTGCTGCTGCTACTCCGTAGATAATTGGAGAAATCAATGACCAATTTTCAGCTATAAAGCTTGCTACACTAACTACCACGCCAAAAACCTTAGCAACAACTCCTGCCACAATTGCCAATGCGTTAATAACACTATTTACGAATATCTGAAATTCTTCGCTATTAGCAAATTCACTCAATTGTTCAAGAACAGGCTGAAAAGCCATGATTGCCGTATTTTTAAAAGACTGCCATATTTGTTCAAATGTTATTGGCATTTCTTCAAATTTAGCATTAATATCATCAGACGCTGAAAACACAGCATTTTTTACTATATCAGCTGTAATTTGTCCTTCACTTGCCATATCCCGTATTTCACCAATGCCTACGCCCATATAATCGGCAATACTCTGAATGAGATTAGGTGCCTGTTCAAATATTGAATTTAATTCATCTCCGCGCAGTACTCCCGAAGCAAGTGCCTGTGAAAGCTGAAGCGTTGCATTAGACGCCTCTGTTGTTGAAGCACCTGCAATCGTCATTTGCTTTTGCACAAGTTCCGCAAACTCAACCACCTCTTCAGAACTTCCAAAAGCCGCACCCGCATTATTTCCAAATTTCGCTACAACAGAAGCCATATCAGTAAAAGAACCCCTGGCATTCTGTGCTGCCAGATACACCATATCAGTCAGCTGATCTGTTGTCTGCAGCCCGTCATTCATTAAATCTATTCTTGCTGTTGTCTGGGTCAGCTCGTCTGACAAGTCAATTATTTTTCCTATGCTTTGAATACTCACATACGCTGCTGCGGCTCGTTTTATTGTATCCATCAGCTGACTTGCTTCGTGTGTTCCCTGTTCGATTGTCTGATTGAACTGTCCCTGCTCCGTAATATTATCACGGATATATCGTTCAGTATTGCCAATCGTACCGGACAGACGCAAATATGCTTCGTTAGCTCCGGATACATCCATTTGTTCAATTGCACTGTTTAACTGCTGCTGTTCCTGAATTGCTTTATCAAGCTGTCCTCTGAGCTGTTCCAGTTCTGCATTGGCAGAATCTGTATCCATATTCACAGGATTATTTTCAATAGACTGAATGCGCTGCTGTATTGCCTGTAACCGGCTTTGCATATTATTCATGTCTGCTATAGAGCCTGCCGGAAACAAATCAGTTTGTGCCGCCGCTGCTGTAATTTTCTGCTGAGTACTGTTCAAAGTATTCAGCATGTTATTAGTACTCTGAATCTCCTGCTGAAATCTTTCAATACCTGTTCCTGTAAATACGTCTAAGGTTTCACTTTCCCAGGTAATTGGAATTTCAACGGGTTTTGAAAAGCTGTCACGCACTGATCTTTCCAAATTATTTACATTATGAGATAATTGCAGGTACGCACTGTTGATATCGCCGATATCCATACCCTGCATTGCAAGATTCAAGTTTTCCTGACAATTTAAAGTCTGACTTAACTGAGTTCGCAGCCGTTCTAACTGTGCATTTGCTTTATCACTTCCAATATCAAGCGATTTTTGCTCAATCTGCTCAATTGAAGACTGAAGCTCCTGAATTCTGCTCTGCATTCCCTGAATATCGGAAACAGCTTCCGGCGGAAGGATGTTAAGGCTTTCTGCCTGCTGTGTTATTTTACTTTGAGCAGCTGTCAATTGATTTAGCATAGAATTTGTGCTTTGAACTTCCTGCTGAAATCTTTCAATGCCCGTATTTGTAAACACGTCCAGTGTATCAGATTGCCATTGAACAGGAATCTGTACCGGTTCTGTAGCATTGATCAACGGATCAGGAGCAACAGGATTTACGGGTATATCCACGCTTGATGTGCTGTCAATGCTTAGTTTCTGCATTGCATCTTTCAGCTGTGACTGACTATTTAATGTATCCTTAATAGAATTGTTAAGTTCGATAATTTGCATACGTGCAGTTTCTGAATCCAGATCAAACGGATTTTCTCTTATATAATTCAGAGCCTGCTCCATTTGCTCTATACTTTGATTAACAGTATTAATCTGCGTTTTTGTATCCTTCGGTATAACATCAAATATCTGACTTTGTTCATTTATAGAATCCTGAATCACTGATACCTGCTGCAGCAATTCTGCCGCCTTATTAATCTCATCCTGATACCGCTGCACATTACCTGCATCCAATCCGGGCGGCGGTTCAGCTTTTTCCATCTCCTGCAAAGCACTGTTTAACTTTGACTGACTGTTTGTAACTTCTAAAATTGAACTGTTAACTTTAGCGATTTCCTGCTGTATCTCATCTGTACCCAGATCAACAGGATTCTGATAAAGGGCAGATATAGAATCGCCAAGATTTTCAATACTGCGTTCAACTGAATCAATCTGAGTCCGAATGCTTTCCGGCATAACAGAAATTCCACGGCTTCGCTCTGCAATTGAGCTCTGCATATCACGCAATTGTGCAAGGGACGCTTCTGCCTGAACTATCTCATTCCTGTAATCCTGAATACCTCCCGTGTCTATAGGCGGCATTTCAGCTTGTACAGGGATATCGGCTGATTCCGGCGGCTGCACAGAAACAGGTATAGAAATAATCTGATTCTCAGGAAAATTAACCCGCGTTACCGTTGCTTCTACCGGAATACGGATATTTTCAGGAACACTTACATCTGAAACAATTGCGTGTACCCGTATTGTTTCATCAGATCCAACGTTTGCTGCGGTATGCCGGGTATTTCCGGGAACTGCAGAAAGCGAAACGGAAGGTGAATCAATATTGCGTAAAGCTGCGTCTAAAGAGTCTGCGGCTTCTATCGTTCTTTCGATTTCTGCCTGAATATTATCAAAAGGCGTTATATCAAAATTGCTGCTCATAGCCGCCTGAACACTATCCATTGCGGAACAACCGGCATTTGCTGCCTGAATAATACCCATCATAGGACCGGAAAATCTGTCGCTGAGTTCTATAACCGTTTTAATCGAAGCCATTTAATCACCTTCCTTTTTTATTGGACTTCCGATTGATTTCCTTTTCTTTTTCTTTGTCATTTTTGATTTTGAGTTCAATACTTGCTATGACAAAAGCTTTTTCCTGTTCATCCATTTCCAGAAAAACAGACGGCAGAATATGAAGCTTAAGAAGGGCATAGTAAGCAAAATTTGCTTCTCCATCCCCTTCCTCTATTAGTTTTTTGCTTCTTCCACCTTGTCCTCAAATGATTCATTAAATCCCTGAAAACGCTGAACGTATACTGCAAGATCGTTATATTCGCCCGGATCATCAACCATCTCCAGAAGCAGATCCTCCGGAGTTTTAACACCATAAGAATCCTGTAATTCGGCGTCATACAAATCAGGTGTTACAACTGACGCAGCAATCATTTTCTGAATATAAAGGCTGGTTTTCATTTTCGGACGATACATATTCGGCTTTCCCTTAACAGGTACTTCAACAGTACAGCTTTCACGTATATTTTCATTTTCTTTAGAAGTGATATGCTTAAACTCCCATTCAAGAGGCTTGCCGTTTTCATCACAAAGTGATTTTGTAACGGGATGCATTTCATTTTCCTTAACTGTTTTGTTAGCTTTCATAAATTTTGCGAATTTTGACATTTTACATTTCTCCTTATATTTAATAATTTTTATAATATTGAATCCCCTTATACGCTCATATAAGGGGATTCATGTTTAATTAATTTGTAAGAAAACCTTCCAGATCCTTAAAGGCTTCCGGCATCTTGAAATCTTCAAATGTGAAATCCATATCTTCATCAAGATATTCACCGTCAGAATCAAACTTAGCCAGTATGTCGCCGTCAATGTTACAGTCAACAAGAATAATAGTTTGTCTTCCTACTGCCGAGGACTTGTCTTCATTTGTAATCTGAATTTCAAAATACACATCCTCACCAGTATCTTTATACTTGAGCATCATCTGACGAAAAACAGATGTATTATAGTGGAAAGTAGCTGAGCCTGTTCCCTTCCATCCGGCAGCTTTATTGCCCTTGCCGGTTTTTCCAAGGATAGGTACTTCCACCTTGTTTTTCTCAAATTTAGCTTCAAGATTTATGGCCTGCATAAAATTATACCGGCGTGTTCCTATAGTAACATAATATTCTGCCAAAGCCGCAAATACCGTATCTTTGGCTTTCATAACAACATTACCAGACATTTTATTCCACTCCTTCTCCTTCAACACCCCAGTCTAATTCAAGGGGCATTGTCGCAATACCTCTGTCAGAAAGGTTTGCATTTGCCGAAGATTAAGTCCTTCGATGTCACCGGGTGAAAAAGTTTTTTTTGATGTCAGGAATTCACCAACTGCCATGTCAACAGCAATATTAAGCAACCCATCTGGTACAGAAGAAACATTGCAATCATTCTTTATGGTGTTTTCCGCCTTCTGAACCGAAAATGCAAGGATCATTTCATCTCCGTCCTTAAATTCATAACCGAATGACTTCAATCGTTCCTTTGTCATATTCAGCATAAAATCACCTGCCTTTAGCCTCTGGAAATTATCTTACAAAGAGCAATAGCTTTGTGAGGAATCGACTTTGAACCATCATTAATAATATTCCAGTTATCTCCGTTTTTCAGATCATCATTGGAAGCAGAAGCTGTAATGCTTGCAGGCTTTTCAAAAGAGATACCATCCACACCGCAGATATAACGGTCACGAACATAAAGCGTATCCTGACCGCCGTTTGTTTTCTCGTCACGGCTCATGGCATAAGGCACTGAATCCCCGATATCATCAAGAATAATAGCACCCTCACCTAAAACATAAGTAGTGTAAGCAGTATAGGTATAACCGTCACCTGCACCAGATGAAGATTCCGGAACATCAACTTCCTCTGACGGCATGCTGTCGTCAATCAGAACTGTTCTGCCGTTCCATGTACCCACCGCAAGATCACGCTGAATGCCGTCTGCATCCGTGTATGTCAGGTACTTAAACAGGCGAAGATTTTCAAGGTTAGTTGCTACCTCGCTATGCATAATAGCCAGCTTGAAAATATTCTTATTATCACCGCAAGCCTGCTGAATTGCTTTATTCAGTGTAGCTGCACCAACATAAGCGGCTTCGCCCTCATTTCCGGTTATGTCATAAACATGCTTTTCAAGAAACTCCTTTGCTGCTTTTGCCGCAGCAGTACTTCCAGTAGTTTTCATGCTGAATACACCGTCAAGAATCGCAAGCAGCATATCCTGTTTTACTTCCATTTTGTAATCGGAAATCTGTGCGGCTACATTATCCATAAAGTCAACGCCTGCCGTAATATTCTTGCTGAAGCTTCTTTCAGTCCAGCTGTCCATACGGGAAGCGGTCACAAAACCCTGCTCATAAGTGGTTGTACTTGTAGCGGTAATGTCAGTATTGCCGTCATTGTTCTGAGAGGTACTTCCGTCAATCCTTCCGAAATACGGAATGCGGGCATATAAAGAACCTGTCTGATCAGAGAGTGCTGCTCTTGCCTGTTCATTAGTACCAACTGCTCCGGACTTTGCCAGCTCATTTTTCTTTACATTAGGAATTCGGTCTACATAATGACCGAAAGCCTGTGGATTAAAGCTTTTGGAATCAAATTTTGCCATAGTAATTCACTATCCTTTCTTTATTCGATTTTTGCATCTGGGTTTGCCGCCATATAAGCAGCCATTTCAGAATATGTCATTTTTGAAAAATCAACCTTTGCTCCCGGTTTCACATCTGAGGAAGCACCAGGCTGAAAACCCCTGAAATTATTCTGCTGTGTCTGCTGTTTTTCTTCAAAAAGGTAAGGATCAGATTCCTGAATAGCCTTAAGCTGTTCATCAAATCCGGTTGGTTTACCATCGTCCCCAAGCTTTAGCTTACTTACATCCAGCAAACTTCTGACTGCTTTTGTGTTTCTGGCTCCTGCCGCAGTCAAAGCTGTTTCAACAGCATTATCAAGTTTTAACTGATTCATCTCAGTTTCATGCGTTTTCTTCTGATCCGCATTCTGCTGCTGCAAGGCTTCAATCTGCTTTTTCAGTTCAGCATTATCGCCGGAAGACTTTTTCAGGTCTTCAAGCTGCTTATCCCTGTCAGAAACAGATTTTTTCAAAGTCTTGTTTTCCTCATTGACCTCGTTGAATCTTGCTTTTGTAACAAAATTGCCGTCAAGAGAATCCATAACTTTCTTTGCCTGTTCTTCTGTCAGACCCATTGCAATTAAATCTTCTTTGTTCATAATGTTTACCGTCCTTTCAAATTTTCCGTTTTTTACCGTGGGTTACGAACCACGAAATCTGACCTTGTTCTTTACCGTCTGCAACGTTTAAAAGACGAAATTATATCATGCTCAGGGCATGAAAAAAGC
>NZ_JBJFHN010000102.1:0-9054 GCF_051893655.1 Porcipelethomonas sp.
GAGCATGCGGCTGTTAACCGCAGGGTCGTTGGTTCGAGTCCAACTTGGGGAGCCAAAATGCACCATTAGCTCAGTTGGTAGAGCAACTGACTCTTAATCAGTGGGTCCTGGGTTCGAGCCCCCGATGGTGCACCAGAGTTTAGCATGCAGATTATTTCTGCATGCTTTTTTGTTATTGAAGGCAAAAGAAAATATGGAGTGAACTAGTAAAAAACGATAATGTCACTCCATATTTTATTTGCCTGTATTATTTTTAATCATTAGTATGAATCCAACAGACCCTACTGGGAAAATGAAAAAATATGAGTGAATATAAGTACAAGTAATACTTACTTGCTTAAAAACATCATTAAATATGCCAAATATGATAATAATAAAATTTATTGTTATGAAAATTAAATATACAATATTATAATAAAATGCGATATTATATAATTTTTTACATTGAATTATATATTTATTATCATTTGTGTAGTTGCATAATAATAACCATCTCATAAAATTTTTCAGTACATTTGTATTATCTGATGTGGAATTGGAACATTTTATCTTTCGTTTTTTCTTTAGCTTTGGAGGTGTCTTCTTATGAACGATTGCGGTAAGTAGTCCGAATCGAAACATTATTAAATATAATAAACTTAGAAATAAATATAAAAAAATACTGGCACCATATGAAATACCTGAATTATTATTAATCATATTATTTACCAATTATTCAAAAATTTTCATATGTTATTATCACATCCTATTAGATCTTTATTATTATATTGTATAATATAATAAATGCAAACATAATAACACCTATAAATACTACAATAAATTTCATGAAAACATTGGTTGATGAATTATATATAATTGTTTCGGTTTGATCTTTGTTGATTTTTACTAATTTAGTATCAGTAATCCCTCTGATTTTATATATATTGTCATCTTTAATGATATACTGATTTCTATTCTTTAATTTATATGATATTATATCATAATTTGAATTTGTATCATCAACAGAATAATAAGATAATGGTTCTTTATAACCAGTTATTTTAATGCACTTGGATGATCGATGCATGTATATAAACAAATCATTTTTGCTATATTCCAAAAAATAAGCACTACTTATATAACATTTTATCCCGTATATAAAATTACCGTCTAAATCATAAATATTGATTTGATTTGTTAATCCTATAGCTATATTATTTTCTCCAACAGCAAAACATTCTATAGTTTCATCTTTGCATTCATCTGTTATAAATTCTATATCTGCATCACTATTTTCTATATTTGACATAGATAAATTTGTAACAGATTTATTTATTTCATTTGCATAAATTTCCGGCATATTACAAATTATAATAATATAAATTATAGCAGTAATTATATGTTTCAACATATCGCTCCTTGTGATAAGAGATGTAATGTAAAAATATAACGGGTTTCACAAAATGAAACCCGTTTTGTACTGTACAGTTATGCACATGGAGTGCCTGAATGGAATCGAACCATCGCACATGGCGTCGGAGGCCAATGCTCTATCCGCTGAGCTACAGGCACATTATATTAAAATTATATCAGATTCTATTGAAAAATGCAAGAGTTTATGTTATAATATTAAAGAATTTTTTTGTTTAATTATTTTTATGCTGCTAAATAATTTTATTAAATTCAGCTTTTATATTTGTATAAAGATATAATAAATACAGAAAACAAAAGGGAGAGAATTCTTTGAGCAGTTATATTTATATTTTAGTGTGTCAGACAGGAACAAAAGTTGCGAAAATCCTTAAAATGTTTACACGAAAGCCATATAACCATGTTTCTGTTTCTGCTGATCCATGTCTGGATGAGATGTATAGTTTCTGCCGTAACAACCCCAGCAGACCCCTTCCGGCTACATTTAACAGAGAAGTAGTAGGAAAGGGTACATTGGGTAAATTTAATAATATACCATGTGAAGTATACCGATTACCAGTAACCAAGAAACAGAAACAGCTATTTGAAAATAATATAGAATATTTTAAAAATAACCGTGAATATTTTTCTTATAATTGTATTGGACTTGGACTTATTTTCTTTCATATTGCTTATAAAAGAAAAAATAAATTTGTCTGTTCACAATTTGTAGGGTATATTATGGAAAAATCTGGAATAAAGCTTGATATACCCAAACCATTTTGTCTTTATACCCCGGAAGATTTCAGACATATAGGTTTTGCCAAACTTGTATATCAGGGGGAGCTTAACAAGTTTTACAGCGGTGTGCGTGAATACCAGCGGCTCAATCTGATTGACAAAGGCGTTCATACTGCATGACAATTTCAGTTGAAAGTTTAGCCTTGTCCGGCATCAGAATATATAATATTATTCCGGCAGTATTCTGAAAAGTCTTATTCTTATCTATATAAAATTTTTTATTAAGAATTTTTATTTCTGTTTTTTGCTTGCTGTTATTAACTTCTGCCATAACAAGCTGTTCTTTACTGACAGTATTGTAGGAGTTTAAATATGCTTTCATCAAGCCCCATACAAAGCCGTTTATCATTATATAAATGAAAACTGCCAGTATGGCGGCTCTTTTTATTTTCTTTTTTCTTTCCATTATTCCTCCTGGGACAATTCAATTAATGATTTAGCAATAGATTTTCCTATTAATTCTCCTGTGTACTTAACCTGCTCAAGAGTATTTCCATGGGTACCAACTTCAATCAACAGACTTCCCTGTGTCAGATCCTGATTATACTTTCTGTAGTCGAATAAAATCGGACGTGTAAGCCCCGGATAATCAGAAGATATCTGCTGCTGAATTAAAGACGCAAATCTGAAATTTTTCATATAATCCGGCATATCCATTGTACCGTCATCACAGCCGGATATAATCATTATCGGAGCTGCCTTTTTACTGTTTATTTCTACCGTAGGCTGCATGATACTGTCGCTTGTACCTATTGCGTCTCTATGTATATCAAGCACTACTTTTATTGACGGATTGTCTTTAAGAATCTTTTTAACAGTTTCCGCACTTCTTTCATAAGAACCATTATATGACGGATAATCATGAATTGTGGTATCGTGTATTACAGAAATACCAGCATTTTCAATTTGTCTGGCAATCTGATCGCCAATCATTACAACATTTTTTGAAGAATCAGTAGTACGATAATTGAAATCGGAATCAAAGAAATCTCTTTCATAAGGTTCAAAGCTTTCCGTTGTATGGGTATGCATAATAAGAACCTGCGGTTCATCATTTAGCTCTATTTGAAATTCAGGAAGTTTCCGGCTTTCTTCAAGAAGGACTCCGTTTGATATATCTGTTTCATTTCTTACCTGACCGCCGTCATCAAGACCTATATATTTTTCTCCGCTGTATCTTTCGAAGGTATATTTGTAAACAGTTCCTTCACCTGTATTCCATTCTGTCGGATACGGTTTAGGACCTGTTTCAGTATTTGCATTTGCTGTTTCACTTTCCTGTATTTCTTCCTCCCAGCCATATCCGCTTGATATAATATCTTCCTCGCCTGAAATACTCTGAAAATTAAAATCCATTTCCCCGGTATATTTTTCCGGATCATTTTCAAATCCAATTTTAAGTTCCCCGAGCTTTCCAGCGGCGGCTGCTATACCGGGCAGTGATTTGTAACCAGTAACTGCCGCAATAGAAAGTGCTGCTGCTGAAAGAATCAGAATTTTTTTTGATCTGCAACGGCGTCTTCTTCGTCTTCGCATTAAACCTCCCGCCTTTTCTTTTACTATTGGTAATTATTTATATTATATTCATTTTATTCAAAAAATATGTCGTTATAAATTCCAAAATAAAATCATAGTATATAATGTTCATTAGTTTTTAGGAGAGTACAATGTATAAATGCTGCAATATTAAAAAATTCATAAAGCTGCTTTTGTGTGATCTGGCTATTATATTGGCTGCTTGTTTAATAACTGCGGCAAGCAAAAATCAATGGACAGCTTTTAACAGTAAAAAAGAAGAAGCTGTTTTTGTTCCGATTATAATGTATCACAGCATAAAAGAAAATCCGGGAAACGACAGTGATTATGCAGTGTCACCGGATACTGTAGAAAGCGATTTGAAATATCTTAAGGAAAACGGATTTACCAGTATATTTGTAGAAGACATAGTAAATTATGTTTATAATAACAAACCGCTTCCTCAAAAACCAGTAGTAATAACCGCAGATGACGGATTTTACAATAACAGCTATTATCTTCTGCCATTGCTTGAAAAATATGACATGAAAGCAACGGTATCAGTTGTAGGATATTTCAGCGAATATATTGCCCAGAACGATCCTCATGTTCCTGAGTATTCATATCTTACATGGGATGATATTAAGGAAATGAATGAAAGCGGTCGGATAGAATTCGGAAATCATACTTATAATATGCATTCTTATAGGGAGCGAAAAGGCTGCTCTAAGCTCGAATGTGAAACAGAGGAGGAGTATGCTGAAAAATTTTATGAGGATATAGGACTTTTACAGTCTTTGATGAAAACAAATACGGGTATTGTTCCGACAGTTTTTACATATCCTTACGGATATATTTCTGAAGAGAGTATTCCGATGATAAAAGATATGGGCTTTTCTGCAGCCCTTAACTGCTATGAAAAGCCCAATTATATAACTCATGATCCGGATTGTTTGTTTACATTAAATAGATATAATCGCCCTGAAAATATTACTACGGAAGATTTCATGGAAAAATTATTATGGCATGAATAAGTGTTTTATTCATTTTGCGGATCAGATTGTTTTATCTGATTTTTCTCCTTTTTAAAATATTCATTTGTTTCTTTCGCCACAACTCCGCTCAGTGCCAGAAGAGCCGTTATATTAGGCAAAGCCATAAGACCGTTGAAAATATCTGCTATAGTCCATACTGCTGACACTGTCATGTAAGGTCCGATAAACACTGCAAATATATAAAGAAACCGATAAATTTTTACTATGGCCATATTTCTGTTTGTAAGATATTCAAGACAGCGTTCGCCGTAGTAATTCCAGCCGAGAATTGTAGTAAATGCAAAAAATACAAGGCATGCCATAATTATAAAAGAACAGACCTCTGCCGGAAGAAAATCAAGTCCCTTCTGATATGTATCAATAGTAACTTCAACGCCCTCAAGGGAAGTATCCTTCCATGAACCCATCATAATTATTCCAAGACCTGTCATGGTACATATAACAATGGTATCTATAAACGTTCCGGTCATAGAAACCAGTCCCTGACGGACAGGATCGCTGGTTTTTGCCGCAGATGCAGCAATAGGAGCAGAGCCTAGTCCGGCTTCATTTGAAAAAATGCCTCTTGCAACGCCTTTCTGAATTGCTATTGCCATTGACGCACCAATTCCTCCGGCAGCAGCTTTGAATCCGAAAGCAGACTGCATTATTTCTGCAAGAGCAGAGGGAATTCTTTTAAAATTGAACAGAATAAGAGTGAAGCAAGCAAGTATATAAATTATTGCCATAAAAGGAACTACAACCTGTGATACAGCTGATATTCTTTTTAAACCGCCTATAATTACCAGAGCTGTAAGAACCGTAAGAATAATTCCGGTGATAACTATTGATATTGAATATTCATTTCCGAAAACAGATATGGTATTGTTTTTTTCCGGATCGAAAAATCTTTGAACAGCTGAGGCAATTCCGTTTACCTGTGAAAATGTACCGATTCCAAAAAGACCTACACATGCTCCGAAAAAGGCAAACATTTTTGCAAGCCATTTCCACTTTGGACCCATTCCGTTTTCGATATAATAGAAAGGACCGCCAAGAACGTGACCCTTACTGTCAATGGTACGGTATTTTATTGCCAGAAAGCCTTCGGTATATTTTGTTGCCATACCAAAAAGAGCAGCAACCCACATCCAGAACAGTGCTCCTGGACCGCCGGAAAGAACCCCGACAGCAGTAGCAACTCCGACGATATTTCCGGTTCCTATTGTTGCCGAAAGGGAAGTGCATAGTGCGCCGAAGCTTGATACTTCACCGCTTCCGCCCTCTTCATTCCTGACCATGAATTTCAGTGCTTTTGGAAGCCGCCTTATCTGTATTCCCCGAAGCCTTATTGTAAGGTAAATTCCTGTAGCAAGTATAAGAGCTATTAAAGGAACACCCCATACCATACTATCAATCTTTTGCAGTATTTTTCCCGTGTTTTCCAGTATTTCGTCCAATTTGATTTCTCCTTGTTTTTTATTTATTCATCTGACGGTGTTCTTTTTTAAGCTCTTCAATCAGCTTATAAAGTTCCCAGCTTTGATTATGCTGAGTTACAATGCATTTCAAAGGAATATTAACATTATTTTTTTTCAGCGCTGCAAGGAGTTTGTCCATATCCTTGCTGTTAAATCCTGATAATATCAGGCATTCGTCTTCCGGCGGTTCAGGAACGGTGATGTTGCTTTCCTTGAAACCGTTAAACTTTGCAAGAAACCCGACCTTTTCTCCGGAGCATTCTTTTCCGCAAAGCTTAAGCTCTGCATCAAGAATATCCGCTGTGGTTTTTAGTCCTTCCAGATTACATTCCTGTATCATATATCCGATTATCAGGCGATTTGCACTGATTCTTATTCTTGATTTCATAAATTTAAATCCTTTCCTGCAGAAGTTCATTACAGTATTCTGTAACTGCTTTTCCATATCCTAAAAGAGCAAGACTTATATTATTTGCTTTATTGATCTGACTATCAGAAGAATTGACTATAGTATAAATATAATTTTCAATATTATATCCAATAGTATTGCTGATTTTGTTTCCATTGTAATCAATTACAGTCATTTTAAAATCATTAAAAATATTTTCAGCGGAAATATCCTGTATTTGTGCAGTATAAATTTCATTTTCTCCAGACATAGGAATAATACGGACTTCTCCTGTTTTTACATCTTCAAATTTAAGAGATATTCCTGACAAGGCTGAATTTACTTTGATGTTCAGACATACCTTTGAATTCAATGTTAAATATGCTGAGCGAATATCTGCCGACGGATCAGTTAAAACCTCTTTATATTCAGACATATCCGGATTCTGAACGACCGGCACTGAAATTCCGAAACTGTCAAAATATTCAGAAAAATTATTCATAACTTCTGTTTTAAAGCTGCTGTCATTGTAAAAATACTGCTGGGATTCGCAGCCGTACCGAAGAATATTAAGTATAAGTTTTTTGCATGAATCACCGTATACATTTGTCTGGTCACTTAAAATATGCTCCGAATATTTTAAAACAGAATATTCTGTGGCATTGTTTTCAGTATAAATAATTTCATCATTGCTTTCCGCATAAGCTTTTGTATAAATCAGCTGTCCCATCTGCGTTACCTGACAGGGGACTGTTGCTGTATATGTTCCGTCTGTTTCTTTTTCGCACCGTACTGACATATCAAGGCTATCACTGGCAAAAGAATAGTTAAATATAATATTGCTTGAAAGCAGTGACGGATCATTTACTGTTATGTAGTATTTCATATCTATTGATTGGTTTAAAAGCAGATTTGCATAATCGGTGGAAATACGCTTTACAGAACAATTTTCACATATACCGTCTGTAAACTGGTGATGTATCATATTAAAATTGGAATAGTAAATTTCTTCTGACCCGCATACAGATGTTTTATAGACAGTTCCATATTTGTCAGAAGGAACAGGGAGAGTATTATCTTTTGAATTATCAATATTCTGATGCCATATAATATTTTCCTGACTTCCATTTAACAGGTAACAAACTTCTCCGCTGTAAAATGAATCAAGTGGCATGGAAGTAGTTTTTGAATTGCCGTCATCACCTAGTTCTTCATTATAATAACAGTTTTTTATTCTTCCGTTCATATTTAATGCAATCGGTGTACTGATAACTATGTTTTCATCTGTCATTACAGTACAGCAGTTCTGAATCAGTCCGCTGCTTTGATTTTCAGCAGCAATACCGCCTGAACAGGTAGAACCTTCAGTGTATCCTGTAAATAATGAATTTTCAACAGTACCGGAATTGCAGCCGGCAATGCCTCCGGCAGCTCCTGAAGCTGAAATTACATTTCCTTCAACTGAAAGATTTTTTACCATTCCGGACAAAAAGCCAAACAAACCGCAGTAATTTGAATCTGTTCCGATATCATTTATATATAGTCCTGAAATCGTATATCCGTTTCCGTCAAAAGTTCCGGAATACGGACAGCTGTATGAACCGATCGGTGTCCAGCTTTCTGATGATTGAGAGCATATGGAAGATAAATCTATATCCGAAGTAAGCCGGGCATCAATACTGCTTTCGTTTTCCGATATATAGTCCGCAAACCATTTTAGTCCCTGTGCATCTGAAATAAGATAAACGCCGTTATCTGTGTCAGGCGTTTGAGCAGTAATTTTAAAATTATATAAAATAAAAACTGTAAAAGCGATAAATATAAATATTCCGGATGTTCTAACAGCTGATTTCATTATTCTGTCACCTCATAAGCACGTTTTAAACTGATTATATCATATAAAATGATATTTTTCAACCAATATACCAATATAATTAAACTAATTAAGAAAAACTGCTCTTTTCATAATAAAAACACTTTGAAAAAATATTAAAGTTTTGTAAAAAAACTTTTGTAAATGTGTTGCAAAAGTGGAAAAAGTAGTGTATAATATAGATAAAATAGTCGGTATGTTGTTAATGAAATTTGATTAACACGTATAATGCCGGTATTTTCAATGTATTTTAAGCTATAGAGCTTGAAATAACAGTATTGGAACCACCCATACTAATATCAAAATCAGAGCTTGCTATTAAAAGCAGGCAGAAAGGAAAAAATGTGATGAAGAAAGGTAAATTACTTTCAGCTTTTACATCAATAGCTCTGTTCGGCAGCATGTTCGCAGGCGTTTTGCCAACTACTGCATCTGCTGTAGACAGTGTTAATACCACGTTCTCTATGACTTCTGAAAAAACAAGCTATACGCTTGATGAAATCAAAGCTGGTGCCACTGCAAGAGTTTATGTAAAGGCAGGCGGCGAATTCCAGAATGATAACATCGTTGCTC
>NZ_JBJFHN010000103.1:0-9017 GCF_051893655.1 Porcipelethomonas sp.
GAAGCGTAAAAAACAAAGCTTTAATTTATAATAGGAGGACTTTTTTTATGAGCGAATATACGGGTCATTATAACGACTGTGATGCTGTACCGATCAAAGTCAACAGAGTGTTTGACAGCTGCAGTGATAAAGACTGTATTACCGGAGTTCAGGTAGATCTTAACTGTTCGCTGCCGTCGTCAATAACAATTGTAAAACCCAGCTGTATAACAGTGTCTGATGTATGCATGAACGTTGAAGCAATACCTTTTAATAAGGGATTTTACTCTGTTGATCTGACATTTTCATTTGATATTCAGCTGATCGGCTATGAAAAAGCGTGCGGCGATCCTACAATACTTACGGGTACGGCAACTGTAAGTAAAAATTGTATTTTATATGGCAGTGAAACAAATTCCAAAACATTTTTCAGTGATGGTACTTCTATCGGAACAACCGGAAACTGCTGCAATACTGTAAATCCGCCGGTTGCATCAGTTCAGGTTGTTTCACCTCTTGTGCTTGAAGCTAAGATAGTAAAGGGCTGCAAAAATTATGACTGCGGCTGCTGCGACTGTTGTGAGGGTAAAATGCTTCCGCCTCCTCGTTCTCAGAATGAAGTGGTACTGACACTTGGCTTATTTTATGTTGTTGAGCTTATAAGACCGGTTACAATTATGGTGCCGACATATAGTTATACCATTCCGCAGAAAGAATGCTGTGCAGATATGGACAGTCCGTGTGAAATTTTTGATAAAATCAAGTTCCCTACAGAGGAATTTTCACCTGCAAAGCTTGAAAACAGCAGCTGCGGATGTGCATATCCGGCAGATATGAAAATTAATAATAATGATGATGACTGTGGATGTCAGAATATATAATCCTTTCAGGGCGGTCCTTTGACCGTCCGTTAAATTTATAAAAAAGGTGCTTGGATTTTATGCGGACAAAAAGAGATCCCGTTAAAATAAGAAAAAAATTTTTAATATGTTTCCTGATAATTGTGTTTTTAATGCTTTTTGCAATATTTAATATTGAAAGAGCAATAAAGCCCAAAGCAGAAAAAATCAGTAAGTATTACTGTGAAGTGTTTATGTCAGATATTATTAATCAGAGCGTTTATAAGATTCTTGAGGAAAACAGTGTAAAATATTCGGATCTGGCATCGGAAATTTATGATGACAGCAATAAATTAACTTCTATAAAAATAAATTCAGGAAATATAAACAGTCTTCAGTCGGAAATAACAGCTGAAATTAACCGGAAACTGAATGAAGAAAGCAGAAATTCAGTTTCAATACCTTTAGGAACAGTAGGCGGTACATATATTTTCAGCGGAAGAGGACCGGAAATAGAAATAAAGTTTATCCCTGCGGGGTCAGTACAGACAGAGCTTAAAAGCGGATTTTTTTCAGCAGGAATGAATCAGACATGCCATCAGATTTCAATGGATATTAAGGCTGAAATTTCAGCGGTTTTTCCCGGAGGAAGTTCAGATACTCAGGTGAATTTAAACTGTATTCTTGCAGAGACAGTTATTGTTGGAGACATTCCAAAGGGGATTATAGGAGAAGTATAAAAATATATTGAAAAAATATGCAAAATATGTTACAATATAAGAAATAAAATAAATAGAGGTAGATAAACATGAAATATTTGGTAGTACTTTGTGACGGTATGGCTGATTATCCTGTTGAGGAACTTGGAAATAAAACTCCACTGGAAGCAGCTGATACCCCTAATATGGACTCTTTGGCAAAAACTGCTGAAGTAGGTCTTATTAAAACAGTTGCAGACGGACTTAAACCAGGAAGCGATGTGGCAAATTTATCAGTACTGGGTTATGACCCGAAGGAATGCTATACGGGTCGTTCACCCCTTGAAGCCGGAAGTATCGGTATAGATATGAAGGATACTGATGTATCTTTAAGATGTAATCTTGTAACTCTGAGCGATGAAGAAAATTATGAGGATAAAACTATCCTTGATTACTGTGCAGACGATATTTCAACACAAGAAGCTGAAATACTTGTAAATTTTTTAGCTGAAAAGCTTAATAATGATGAGTTTAAATTCTACAGCGGAGTAAGCTATCGTCACTGCCTTATATGGAATAATGGTACTCTTGATATAGGAACTCTTACTCCTCCTCACGATATTACCGGAAAGCCTATTAAGGAATATATTCCAAAGCATCAGAATGCACAGAAACTTTACGATCTGATGAAAAAATCATATGATCTGTTAAAGGATCACCCGGTAAACAAGGCAAGAGAAGAAAAGGGGTTAAGACCTGCAAACAGTATCTGGCTCTGGGGCGAAGGCGTGAGAGCAAATCTTATAAACTTCAAAGAGAAATTTGGCGTGAAGGCATCTATGATCTCTGCAGTTGATCTTCTTAAGGGTATCGGTAAATTCTCAGGCATGAATGTTGTGGAAGTTGATGGTGCTACCGGATATATTGACACTAATTTTGAGGGCAAGGCTCAGGCTGCAATAAATGAATTTAAAAATGGACAGGACTTTGTTTATATTCATGTGGAAGCTCCTGATGAATGCGGTCACAGACATGAGATAGAAAACAAGCCTAAGGCTATAGAATTTATTGACAAGCTTATTCTGGAACCTGTTAATGATTATCTTAAAAAGTCCGGAGAGGATTATAAAATTCTTATTACACCTGATCATGCAACGCCGCTTTCACTGAAAACACATACAAATGATCCTGTTCCGTTTATGATTTACAGCAGTAATAAGACGTCAAATGGCGTTGAGCATTTTAATGAAAATTCTGCAAAGGAAACAGGACTGTACGTTGAAACCGGTCATAGTCTTATGAATAAATTTATTAATGAATAATTTATCAGGCTGCTGCTTTAAATATAGCAGCAGCTATTATTATTTTGACATAATTTATGGAGGAATGTATGAAAAAACTTAAGCTAAAAAAAATACTTGCAGACATATCTGCTGCTGCGGTATGCGTAAATTTACTGACATGCAGCGGATTTACGATTTTTGCTGAAGAAGATGCTGATATAGTTTCTGATAAAGAAGCGGCAATAAGTACATCGGAGGATTTGATTTCTGATATTTATAATACAGAACTTCCTGGATTAGAACCGGATTATTCAGACAATGATAATATCATTTTATATGATACACAGAATGGTCTGAATTACAGTAATGAAGCTGTTGCCGGACCGGAAAAACTGAATCTGGAATCTGTAAACGGTATTTTCAGCGATAAACCTATAATTGCTGATAATGAGGAAACCACAGAAGCTCCCAGCGGAATTATTACCGGAACATGCGGTGATAATGTTACATTTACACTTGATTCAGATACTGGAGAACTTATAATCAGCGGCAGCGGAGATATGGATTTCCCCACCACATATTATTCTGATCTGCCGTTTTACAGCTATAAGGATGTTATAACTTCGGTTGTGATTGAAAACGGAGTAACTTCAATAGAAGATTATTCATTTATGTCGTGTGCCAGTATTGAAAATATTGTAATTCCTGAAGGTGTTATTTCAATAGGAAAAAAGGCATTTAACGGTTGTTCTTCATTGAATAAGGTAATTATTCCGGACAGTGTTGAATCAGTCGGAGAACAAGCTTTTTACGGATGCAGTAAATTGACCAATGTAACGCTTTCTGCCAATATGACATCCATTGAATACGGAACTTTTTATAACTGTGGTTCTCTCACTGATATTAAAATTCCTGAGGGAATTGTAAGTATCGGGGGATATGCTTTTTATAATTGTGAAGCTTTAGCAAGCGTTTCACTTCCGGATAGTCTTGAATCTATCGGTGAATATGCATTTGGATACTGCACTGCACTAACTGACATAATTCTTCCTGGTGGTCTTACATCAATCAGTCAACAGGCTTTTTACAATTGCTCGTCCCTTGAAAACATTAATATTCCGGCAAGTGTTGTATCTATCGGAGAGCATGCTTTTGCAAATACAGCATTTATGGAAAATAAAACAGGTGATTTTGTAATACTTGGAAATGGTATTCTTTATCAGTATAATGGAAGTAGCACTTCTGTTTCTATTCCTGAAGATGTTAAATCTATTTCAGATAGTGTATTTTCTGATCATACTGAAATTGAATCAGTCGTACTTCCTTCAGGACTTGTTACTATAGGTGAAGAGGCATTCAGCGGATGTACTTCACTTGCTGAAATCGAAATAAATGAAAATACTGCATATATAGGTTATAATGCTTTTTACAATACACCATTTATAAAAGCACATAATGAAGATATGGTGATTTTTGGTAAAGCTGTATATTGCTATCAGGGAAATGAAAATAGGATTACCATACCGGACGGCATTGTTTCAATTACTGATTATGCATTTAAATTTCATTTTAATCTTGAAAAGATAAGTATTCCGGAAAGTGTTACAAAAATCGGGTATGGTGCATTTGTAGGATGCCATTCTATGGCGTATGTTGTTATTCCTGAGACTGTAACGGAGCTTGATAAATATTCATTTGGATATTACTGTGCAAACGGCACCTCCGGAACTTTCCTTAAAAGAAGCCTGAAAATCTTTGGAATAAGCGGTTCGGAAGCAGAAATTTACGCTTCTGATAATGGTTTGACATTTAATGCTATGGATGATGGTCTGCAGGGTGAATGCGGTGAGGGAGCAGTATGGTCATTGAATGCTGAAACAGGCGAACTGACTATTTCAGGTACCGGAGATATGACCAGTTACAGCGGAATATATGGAAGTAATATGTCTCCGTTTTACCAGTACCGGGATATAATTGAATCGGTAAAAATAGAATCAGGTATAACTTCTGTGGGAAATGATGCTTTTTATGGATGTATAAATCTTAAAAATGTTACATTGTCTGACAGTATTGAGATGATAGGTGATTATGCATTTAAAGGCTGTTCTTTACTAAACTCTGTTAATATTCCGTCCGTAGCTGAATCAATAGGAAATTATGCTTTCAGTGAATGTGCTTCACTGAAAACAATCCTGATTCCGGAAAGTATAGTATCTATTGGCACTGCTGCATTTACTTCATGCAGCAGACTGGAAGAAATACAGGTTTCATCAGAAAATATTAATTTTTCATCTTTAGACGGTATTCTTTATGATAATTCAGTAACCAGACTTATATGTGTGCCTGCCGGAAGCAATATTCGGACATTTGAAATCCCGGATACTGTTACTGCTGTTGAACAGTATGCACTGTATTATAATGAAAATATACAGAATGTGATTTTACCAGAGTCATTGTATTCAATAAATAATTATTCATTCTATCAATGCAAATCTCTTAAAAAAATGATTTTCAAGGGTGCAGCTCCAGTAATTAACAGTACAGGATATTCTCTGACAGATAATATTACTATTTATTGCAGTTTTTCAAAAAGCGGCTGGACTTCACTAAAAGAAAGTATTACATATCCTGAACACCTGACCTGGGTTGATTCAGATGACCTTGCTGATGCAGATATTCTTACCATAAGTATGGAAAAAACTGAGCTTTCGGCAGGTGAGAGTATACAGGCAAGACTTGTAATTAATCCTGTTATTGCAGCAGATATAAGCTGGAGCAGCAGTGACACAAGTGTAGCTGTAATTTCTTCCGAAGGCAGACTTACAGCAGTAAATCCAGGTAAAGCTGTTATAACAGCTGAAAGTGCTGATGGAATGTATAAAGCGGAATGTACAGTTACTGTTACAGGAGAGGAATTTAAATTTCCTGAAAATGAAATTATTGCCCTGGAAAACGGAGAGCTTAATTATACCAGTGTTGGAACAGTAACCCAGCAGATTCCATGCGATACTTTACATGGATTGTATTTTTTAAGCGGAAGTAATCTTTCCTTTTATTCTTTTATTACAAGGTCCTGTGAGAATGTTTACACATTCAGCGGATGCAGCAGTGCATATTCAGAAAATAATAAGCTGTATGTAGCTTATGGCAATACATGTTATATATATGATCTTATCGGTCAGAATCTTGTATCGCATATTTGTCTGGCTGGTTACAGCTGTGATGCAATTGGTGCAGATAAACTCGGACGCATTTATGTTGCAGCTAAAGATAATAATAATTCTCAGTGTGAAAAAGTATTTCTTTATTCACCTGACGGAGAAATTTTGTCCGAGATGATTTCTCCTACAAAAGTATATTGCTTCAGCGGATTTGACAATACTAACGGCAATTTTTATATGGAAACCTATTATGATTATTACTCATGGGGATATTCTCATCCAGGACATGCTCTGACCATGGGCAATGTTACAGATAATATCATTATGAATGTGGAAACATATTCGGGATTTCTTGAACAGGGAATAATTTCCCGTAGTTTCAACTGTATTGAATATCTTTGCCAGAATTATTATATGCTTCACCAAAACAGTGCTGCTTTGCTCGGGGATAAATATCTTACAGCTGCCAGTGTACTGACAAGTCAGGTAACTTTTATAGATTCTGATTCTCAGGGACTGAATACATGTATGACTTTGTCCCGTACAGCGCAAGAATATGAACTTGAAAGCGATTATTATGATACTTCCAGTATAGGTGTTCGTGCAGTTTATAATGAAAATCATAACAGTATAATTGTTTATGAAAATAATAAAACGCTTTCAGAATATAATATGACTACCGGTGAAAAAATTTCAGAAGCAAATACAGAGCACTATGTTTTTAATCTACTTAAAATAAATGATTCACTTATTATTATTGAAAAGGAAAATGATTCTTATTATATTGAAATAATGGACTGGAGTGATCCTGAAGGTATTTCAATTAATGCTCAGACAGATACTATGCCTGTTGGAACTACACAGCAGCTGACCGTTGAAAGCGGAACAAGCTATAAGAGTGTATTTAACTGGTCAAGCAGCGACAGCAGTATTGCTTCTGTTACTGATACTGGAATTGTCTCAGCATGGAAGAAGGGTAATGCAATAATTACATGTACCTCAAAAGACGGAACATATACTGCCGAATATATTATTAAAGTTATAGCTTCAGATATATCAGTATCTGTAAAAACTGTTGAAGAATTAGAAGGACAGTTAAGCAGTAATATTTCATGTAATAACTATACTACATATGGTAATGTTGTTGATTCATATCTGATTGAAAATGCGGATAAAACATTTACCCGTGTAGAAAATTCAGGAGATGGAAATATTATTGTTGAAACATATTCCGCTGATTATAAGCTTACTGACAGCATAAATCTGGAATGCGAACTGAAATATTTCGGAGGATTTTACAGCGGAGAAGAATATAATTATTTTGTATTCGGGCAAAGCAATCCGACTGAAAGTGACAGCTGTGAAGTACTCAGAATTGTGAAATACACCAAAGACTGGGAACGTCTGGAACAATGCTCAGTTTACGGAGCAAATACATATATACCATTTGATGCAGGTTCTCTCAGAATGACTGAAACAGGCGGAATGCTCTATGTTTATACCTGTCATGAAATGTACAAAAGCAGTGATGGGTATCATCATCAGGCTAATATGACTTATGTTATGGATATTGAAATTATGGAAATCATTCAGTCATACTATGATGTTATGAATCTTTCATATGGATATGTAAGTCATTCATTTAATCAATTTATTCAGACTGACGGTGAATATGTATATCGTGTTGACCATGGTGACGCTAACCCACGAGCTGTAAGTATTACCAGATGCGGAACAGATGATAAAATTACAAATGTCAGCTACATAAAACCTTTACCTATAAACGGCGGTTATGGAGATAATTCAACTGGTGTATCAGTCGGCGGATTTGAATTGTCATCCGGCAACTGTCTGATTGCAGGAAATTCAGTGGATATGAGTGATTCATCTTCTTATTCATCTTCCGGACAGCGAAATATTTTCCTGACAGTAACTGACAAGTCATTCAACAGTACTGATACGGTATGGCTTACAGATTACACTTCTGAGGATAATATAACTCCGAGAACACCTCATCTTGTAAAGCTCAATGATGAACAGTTTCTTATTATGTGGGAAGAATATAATACAAAAACATCACAGGTAAAAGTAAAAATTGCAGCTGTAAGCGGTAATGGCACTCTGATATCTGAAATTAAATCTGCTGATCTTCGCCTGTCCGACTGTAAACCTGTTTTCTGTTCGGACAGTCTGATAAGGTGGTATGTTTCAGATAAAAGCAGTGTATCAATGTATACTATAAATCCATATGATCTTGATTCAATAGAGGACAGTATACCAGAGGTTACTACTTCTGTAACTTCAAAACCGTCAGTAACTACAACAACAACAGCAAAAACGACAGCGAAAACAACATCTAAAACAACAACCGAAACGTCTTTGTCAATAGTCAGCAAATCTTCAACTGATATAACAGTATCTGTTTCAGAGGTGACTTCAAATACAACTGTTACAACATCAGACGTAACTACAGGTACGGCGGAATCAGATGACGGAGTAGTACTTTCCAAAACGGAACTTGATTTATCAGTAGGGGATAAAGTACATTTAAAATTGACAGGCTACGACGGGGAGATTCTCTGGATTTCAAGCAATAAGGATGTTGCAGTAGTCGATGAAAGCGGCTGTGTTCAGGCAGTAGGAGAGGGCTATGCTACAATATTCGTGTTGTATGGTGATAAAAATCTGACGTGTAAAGTAACTGTTGAAAGCGGTATAATTTCAGATTATATTCTTGGAGATGCGAATAATGATGGAATATTAAATATAAGAGATGCCGCATTCATCGCATCAAAGCTTGCAAAAGGACTTGCTTCGGAACTTTCTGAGTCTGCCGATTATAATGGTGATGGAGTTGTAAATGTAAGAGATGCTGCGGCAATCGCAAGAGATATGGCAAATAAATTCAAGCAATAAATTTCATTTTCGAGCGGACGTTTTTCGTCCGCTTTTTGTATTTATTGACAAAATTGTTTTTTAGTGGTAAAATATAAAAAATAAAATTATGAAAGGACGGCGGTTTCTTTGAAAATTGCTAAGAAGTTTTTGAGCATAGCC
>NZ_JBJFHN010000104.1:0-8881 GCF_051893655.1 Porcipelethomonas sp.
ACAATGTATACAGCCGCTGAAGAAGGAGATCCGACAGTTAATATGCATATAACTGCTCCGTCTGACGAAACTATTTATATGTTCTTTAAAACGGAAAACCAGAAGTCGGTAAATCTGTGGCTGAGTACTGAAAAGGACGCAAACGGCAATTATATCAATCATAAATTTGTAGGTTCATATTTTGAAAATCATGATTATCATACAGTCAATCTCGGAAAGTTTGAACCGGGACAGGAATTTGAGCTTAGAATGACTGTTGCCAATGAATATACAATAGTTAAAAACTTCTTCTTCTATAGCTTTGATGAGGAGCTTTTCCAGCAGGATATTGACATTGTAAAGCAGAACCAGTGGAACCTTACAGAAGCAGGCGGACGCCATCTGGAGGGTACAATAAATGCCGGTGAAGGACAGGTTATGATGACAAGCATTCCTTATGAACCCGGCTGGACTGTAAAGGTTGACGGCGAGAAGGTTGAACCTATATGCATTGTCAAGGCACTTCTGGGTGTTGAACTGTCACCGGGCGAGCATACTGTTGAAATGACTTATACACCTCCGGGACTTGTTCCTGGTCTGGGCGCACTTGTTCTCGGAATTGTCTGCATTGTGTTCATTTACAGATATGACAAGAAGAATAATAAAATTCTGATCGAAAGATATCGTGCTAAGAAAAATGGCGTATCTTTAGAAAATACCTCAAAAAAAGCCGAAAATAATGTAAATCAGCCGGAAGACAAAAATAAACCGGACGACAGCGATAAAGATACAGAAGAAACTAAAACCCCGGAAAATACGGAAAATAAAGCCGCAGAAGCAAATTCGCCGAATAAGCCGTCTGGGCAGAAGAAAAAAGGTAATAATAAAAAGAAAAAGAAGAAAAAATAATTATGAACTTTTATAATATTTTATTTTGATTTAGGTGACGCCCTTTTGAGGTGCGTCACCCTTTTTTTGAACACTATAAAATAAAACAAAAGGACCGGAGAAAAATCTCCGGTCTTCTTGCTTTAAAGGATGAATTTTAAATTGAAAATGCAAAAAAACTAGCAACAGCTTTTGCAATTATTATTATATACAAGTTTTATTTCAAAGTCAATTAATTTTAAAAATTACAAAAAATGTAAAGAAAAAGGCTACGAAAAATTAATTTTTAAAAAAATATATACTTCTGATTTTAATTTCTAAGCCATGCCTTTTCAAGTCTTGCAACGCCTTCGGTAATATCTTCTTCATTAAGTCCGGAATATCCGGCAATAATACAGCTTTCAGGAACATCCTTTTTACTGAATGAATAATATCCCGAAAGACCATACACTTTTACATCTTCATTTTCAGCCGATGTTACAAGCTGACTTTCTGTCATAGAGTTATTTACTTTCATAAGTACATGCAGTCCGGAATCCAGACCGCTCAAAGCTATGCAGTTTTTAAGACCGCAGGAATTTATAGCCTCCGTCATGGTATCACGTCTTTGACGGTAAAGCTTTTTCATTCTTCTGATATGCCTTTCAAAATGACCTCTTTCCATGAATTTTGCAAGTGTCAGCTGTTCAAATACCGGAACAGTACAGGCATAAAACCCAAGTTCCTTCATAAATTTTTCCAGAAGTTCAGGGGGAAGGATCATATAACTGATTCTCATTGATGGTGCAAGACTTTTAGTAAATGTATTTATATAAATTACCCGTCCACGGCTGTCAAGACTCTGCATTGCCGGTACGGGTCTGCCGGAAAATCTGAATTCACTGTCGTAATCGTCTTCAATTATATATCTTCCGTCACTGTCATATGCCCACTTTAAAAGCTCGATTCTTCTGTTTACCGGCATGACTGATCCCAGGGGGAAATGATGAGAAGGGGTTATGTGAACGGCGTCTGCGCCGGATCTCTTTACGGAATTATAATCCGCACCGTCTTCGTCCATGCTTATGGGACGGATATCAGGGCAGTTTCCATGGAATATTTTATAAATTTTTGTGTATCCGGGATCTTCAATGCCATAAATAAGATTTCTGCCCAGTAGCTGAATTATAAGACCTGTAAGATATTCTGAGCCTGAACCGACTATTATCTGGTCTGGATGAACTTCAATTCCCCGGAAACTTTTCAGATAAAGAGCTATTTCCTTTCTCAGTTCATAGGTCCCTCTTGGGTCGCAGGCACTTAAAAGCTCCGGACTCTGTTCACTTAAAATTTCTCTTGAAAGCTTTGCCCATGTTGAAAATGGGAAAAGTTTTGTGTCAACCATATTTGTTTTAAAATTATATCTGTATTTTTTTCCGGGAGATTTTTCAGGAATATAAATATTTTTTATTTCCGGCGTCTGGGCATACTGAACCGCTTCTGCATAAAAACCGCTGCCGGGCTTAGGCGAGATATAGCCTTCAGCCGCAAGCTGAGCATAAGCCGTTTCGACTGTAACCACACTTATTTTCAGGTGTGAGGCAAGCTCTCTTTTTGAGGGAAGCTTTTCACCGGCTTTTATTCCGCCGGTTTCCAGTTCGTTTCTTATATATTTATAAAGCTGTTCATACAGGGGCAGCTTGCTTTTTGAATCAAGATTAAATGTTAGCATATTAACCGACCTTATTAATTTTTCTGAAAGTGGGTATTGAAACAATGTCAATTCAGTATTATTATTATAGCGTACTATAAAAAAAGAGTCAAGTTTTCCTTAAATAACAGGAAAGACAGAAAGGTTATGAATATTATGGCAAATGAACGTTATAAGCTTAATAAAGAGCTTGCACAGATGTTAAAGGGCGGAGTTATAATGGACGTTACAACTCCGGAACAGGCAAAAATTGCAGAAGCAGCAGGTGCATGCGCTGTTATGGCACTTGAAAGAATTCCGGCTGATATACGTGCTGCCGGCGGTGTTTCAAGAATGAGCGATCCTAAGATGATAAAGGGCATTCAGAACGCTGTTTCCATTCCGGTTATGGCAAAGTGCAGAATCGGTCATTTTGCAGAAGCTCAGATTCTTCAGGCAATTGAAATAGACTATATTGATGAAAGTGAAGTTCTTTCTCCGGCTGATGATAAATATCATATTGACAAGACTAAGTTTGATGTACCTTTTGTTTGCGGTGCAAAGGATTTGGGAGAAGCTCTCAGAAGAATCAGTGAAGGTGCTTCAATGATAAGAACAAAGGGCGAACCGGGAACAGGCGATGTTGTTCAGGCTGTAAGACACATGAGAATGATGCAGAGTGAGATCCGCAGACTTACTTCTATGTCCGAGGACGAGCTTTATCAGGCTGCAAAGGAACTTCAGGTTGACTATACACTTGTTAAGTATGTTGCTGAAAACGGCAAGCTTCCGGTTGTAAATTTTGCTGCCGGCGGTGTTGCAACTCCTGCTGACGCAGCTCTTATGATGCAGCTTGGTGCAGAGGGCGTATTTGTAGGTTCAGGTATTTTCAAGTCAGGCAATCCGGAAAAGCGTGCAGCAGCGATTGTAAAGGCTGTTACAAACTTTAACGATTATAAAATGCTGGCAGAGCTTTCAGAAGATCTGGGTGAAGCAATGGTTGGTATTAACGAACAGGAAATCGAACTGCTTATGGCAGAAAGAGGCAAATAATGAAAATCGGAGTACTTGCTCTTCAGGGAGCATTTATCGAACATGAAAAAGCTCTTGAAAGTCTGGGTGCTGAGGTTTTTGAAATCAGGCAGAAAAAGGATATTGAAACTTCCATGGACGGCGTTGTTCTTCCCGGAGGGGAAAGCACAGTCATGGGAAAGCTTTTAAATGATCTGGAGCTTATGAATCCTTTAAGAGACATGATAAAAAACGGACTTCCGGCATTCGGAACATGTGCAGGACTTATTTTGCTTGCGGAAAAAATATATGAAGATGAGATGGTTCATATCGGAACTATGAATATTACCGCAAGGCGTAATGCCTATGGCAGACAGCTGGGAAGCTTTGAAACTGTAAATGAATTCAAAGGTCTGGGAGATATTCCGATGACCTTTATCAGAGCACCATATATAGAATCTGTAGGTGAAAAGGCTGAGGTTCTGGCTGAGGTTGATGGTAAAATTGTTGCGGCAAGACAGGATAAACAGCTTGTAACTGCATTCCATCCGGAGCTTACGGACAGTTTCGCTGTTCATAAATATTTTCTTGATAATATGGTTAAGTGAAAAAGTGTAAAAATTTAAAAGATAAACTGCTTAACTGAAATTCAAAAAGGGACGCCCTTCCAGAGAGGACGTCCCTTTATTTATATAACATTTATATAACATATTCAGAAATGATCCACCAGATACCAGAAGCAATCAAAACAACTGATGCGGCAATTATCAAAAGCCATGTAACCTTATCTTTGGCAAATATAAGTTCTCTGGTTTTTTTGATGTGAACGGCTCTGGCAATAAGAAATACTCCCAGACCTAAAGCCGCCACAGATGAAGATATAGTGTTGTGATGAGGTGTGAATTTAAGCTCTGAAATCATAATGACGGTATAAAGTACTATTGTGGCTATGAAAATTATTTTTTCGGCTTTAGTTTTGATAATACGGCTTTCGGTATGCTCCGGAAGTCCGTTTTTATTTTTTCTCATGATTCTCCACCGACGCTCTTATAAAGTCTGCAAAAAGCTTCTGAGGCTTGTTCGGACGTGATTTGAATTCCGGATGGAACTGAACTCCCACAAACCATGGATGATCGTCAAGCTCCACAATTTCAACCAGACGCTCGTCAGGAGAAATACCGGCAATTTTAAGACCCTTTTCCGTAAGCTTTGCACGGTATTCATTATTGAATTCCCAGCGGTGACGGTGACGCTCGTAAATAAGTGAATCATTGTAAATGGAAGCACATCTGGAATCAGGTGCAAGCTTGCAAGGGTAAAGACCCAGACGCATAGTACCGCCCTTGTTTGTAATGTCTTTCTGGTCATCCATAATATCAATAACCTTGTAAGGACCGTCCGGTACAAATTCGGTTGAGTTTGCCCCTTCCATACCAGCAACATGTCTTGCAAATTCCACTACAGCCATCTGCATTCCTAAACATATGCCGAACATCGGAACTTTATTTTCTCTGGCATAGCGTATAGCTTCGATCATGCCTTCAATTCCTCTGTCTCCGAATCCACCGGGAACAATGATACCGTCACAGTTCTGAAGTGTTTCTGCAGCATTTTCCCTTGTGATTTTTTCAGAGTCGATCCATTCAATATTAACATTTGCATCGTTTACAATACCACCGTGACGGAGAGCTTCTGCAACAGACAGATAAGCGTCCGGAAGAGCTACATATTTTCCTACAAGACCGATATTTACTTCTTTTTCAGCGGCTTTCTGACGGTTTATCATTTGGATCCAGTCAGTAAGATCGGGCTTTGGATTTTTTAAATTCAGATGTTCGCATACGCATTCAGCAAGACCTTCCTGTTCCAGCATAATAGGAACTTCATAGAGAGAAGGTGCTGTAAGATTCTGAATTACATCCTTTTTGCGTACATTGCAGAAAAGACCGATTTTTTCAAGCATTTCCTCAGGAATTTCACATTCGCTTCTGCATACGAGGATATTAGGCTGAATTCCCAGTGAGAGAAGCTCCTTGACAGAATGCTGGGTAGGTTTGGATTTAAGCTCATTAGAACCTGCAATGAACGGTACTAAAGTTACGTGAATGGAAATAGCGTTTTCACGTCCTACCTCTGTCATGACCTGTCTTATAGATTCAAGGAACGGAGTGCTTTCAATATCGCCTACCGTACCGCCGATTTCAGTGATAACAATATCTGTATCCTGTGACTTGCCTACTCTGTAAATTCTTTCCTTGATCTCATTTGTAATATGCGGAATTACCTGAACAGTACCGCCCAGATAATCACCTCTTCTTTCCTTGTTGAGAACAGTCCAGTAAACCTTACCTGTTGTAACATTTGAATTTACAGACAGGTTTTCATCAATGAATCTTTCATAGTGACCCAGGTCAAGGTCAGTTTCAGCACCGTCATCAGTTACAAAAACCTCACCGTGCTGATAAGGACTCATAGTACCAGGGTCCACGTTAATGTACGGATCGAATTTCTGTATGGTTACTTTATAACCTCTGGCTTTTAAAAGACGTCCCAGAGACGCAGCAGTAATTCCCTTGCCAAGTCCTGAAACTACACCGCCGGTTACAAATACATATTTAATAGGCATAAAATGCTCCTCCTAAAATCTAAAAATCATATCATTTCTATTTTACTATTAATTTTGACAAATTGCAAGAGATAATATAAAATAAAAAATAATAACAGATAGAAATTTCCGAAAAATTTTTTTTATTAATTGTGCAGTATTTTTTAATTTTAAATCGTTTTATAGATGAGGCAAGAAAATCTTGCCTAAATCTAATTGTCATATTTTGTGGTTGTCATATCTGATGACGAGCAAAATGGCACTTTAAAAAAAATATTGCTCCAGCCAATCTGGCAAGGTTTAATTGGTGGAGCAATATATGTAGATGGTCTTAAAGGGGGATGATTATGAGAGCGAAAGGAAAGTACACAAAGGAGGAATTTTCGGAAAAGTATGACAAATATTCGCCGGTAATTTACAGAATCTGTGCCTTGCAGCTGGGCAATCGTCAGGACGCTGAAGATGCTATGCAGAACACGTTTATCAGGTTTTTCTACAAATCTCCGGTATTCATTGATGAAAATTCTGAAAAAGCATGGCTTATACGTGTTGCCATAAATGTATGCAGGGATTTTCAGAAAAGCTTCTGGCAGAAAAAAACTGTAGGACTCAGTGAAGCGGCAGAGCTTTCTGTGGGAGTTATTGAAGATGCTGTGAGGCTTATTGATATTTTTGAGCTTTCTCCGAAAAACCGTACGGTTTTGCAGCTTTATTACTATGAAGGATATTCTATAGCAGAAATTTCGGAAATTCTAAAAATAAGCATAGGTTCAGTTACCTCACGGCTTACACGGGCAAGACAGAAATTAAAACTGGAAATGGAGGCGAGTGATAATGAGGAAAACAGAGTTGTACCGGAGCATTGACAATATAAAACCTGACAGTTCAATGAAAAACCGTATTATGAATGCAGTTGAAACAAATGACAGGATAACGGTTCATAAAAGACCATTTTTTGTTCCTGCTGCCGTTACAGTACTTTTAATATTTAATCTGGGACTTATAGGAAGTTTTATGTTCGGAGAGGAGTTTCAGAGCCGTTTAAGCGGAAATAATCTGCATGGTGTAGAAAGCGAAACTGATTCCGGATTTGAAAGCTATGCTGATAAGGTTTATGAGGAAATAACAGAATATAATTATGTTCCTGTTTCATTCAAAAGGGACGAAAATTATGCTCCGGGTACTGATTTGCCATGGTATTCTGTTTACAGTACTGAAACTCTTGAAGAAGGAACTGACGAGGAAAATGCAGACGGTGAATGTGTTTATATCAGATACATTCAGATGCTGGGGGATAACTATACGAACCATGAATATATTATAGGCTATGACGGAAAGGGAAATGGCAGAAACAATATGGTAAGTATTACCGAATCTGATGTGAATTATAATCATAACTTCAATTATCGTTTCGGAAATTCTGAAAATTATACAGGACAGGAAAATGTTTCAGAGGATGATGTGTATGCTAAGGCATGTGAACGGGCTGAAAATTTTTCAAATGAAAATAAATATGAATCCTTTTATGTGGATAAAAACAGTGATATCTGTATTTATGCATTTTCATATAATAATGCAGAAGATTCATTTCATGACAGGTTATTTTACAGATATTGTGTATCAGTTGGTTCGTGGGATTATGAGGAAACTGATAATTTTATGATGAGTATTTCCGCTGAAGGATATGTTCTTTCTTTCTGGGAGGGAAGAGATTGTGAAAAATACTGGAAAGAAACTGTGTCAAATGACGGTAAGGATTACAGCGTGGAAGTACTGCCGGAGCTTGAAAATACAGACAGAGATAATGCAGTGAAACAACTCAAAGACCTTGGATTTACAAATATATCCACAGTATATTCCTCAGAACCGGGAAAATCGGGAGGAGTTCAGGATACAGTTTCGGGATACGGAAACGGCATGAAAGCAGGGGAATTTATAAAAACCAGTGAAAACATAGAGCTTATAATATATTCAGATTTCAGGCAGATGCCGGCTCTTAAAGGATTTACTCCAGAGGACGCAAAAGCTATACTTGAGTATCACGGAATTGATTATAAAATTGTTACCCGTTATGCCTCAGAGTATGTTAAGGACGGAGTGATTTATGACAATCCGGCTGTTGTTGATACTTACCCGGCAGAAAATGAAGTCATAGACAATAATGATGAGGTTACGGTTTATGTATCGTCCGATTTTAACAGTCTTCCGGAGGAAGTCCTCTGGACGGAAATGGAGCTGTATTACAGCTACAGTGAAGATGGCAATGATTATTACATATCTGAGGATTATCCTGGTGTTATTTTCAGCGGATATTATAGTGATAACCAGAAAGTTTATGTTACCGGTGTTTATACTGAAAGCAGTGATTACGATATGTGTTTTGCAGTACAGGCAGGAATGACCTTTAATGATCTGAAAAATAAGCTTTCAACAGATGCTGAATATGAAAATGCATCGAATATTCACGTTATAGATTATACAGTGGGAAATAGAAATTATAATTATGGCTTTACCTATACAGGTGAGGACAGCTGTGAATATCAGGTATGGCTGGGGATTGATGAGGATGAAAACGGAACCGACAGAATAATGCGGATCTTTGTGACTAAACAGTAAAGATACAGAAAAAATAAAACAGAACAAAAGATAAATATAAAAAAATGAGACGCCCTAATTGCAGGGCGTCATTTTTTCAGATATTCTTCATATAAATCTGCATAAGACCATTT
>NZ_JBJFHN010000105.1:0-5779 GCF_051893655.1 Porcipelethomonas sp.
TTGCGAAAAAGACGGCATGAGAAAATACAAAAAGGAGCGGTTCGGTGAGCCGCTCCTTTTTATAGCTGAATTTTAAATTTATATAACGTTATAATAATATTGCCACAATATCATTGTTTCATCAATTAAACCATGCCAAATTGGTTGGAGCAATATTATTTAAAGTGCCATTTTGCTTGTCACCAGAGGTGACAACTGCTGAATATGCCAATAGATTTCGGCAAGGTTTTCTTGCCTCATCTATATTTTAAGGCTTTCTGAACAGATTCAGAATATTCATTAAGTCCGTACATAGTTCCGATATCCTGTCCGCTGTCATCTTCAGCATAAATGATTCCCATTACCATGTAGCAGGCTTTTCCATCAGTTGACAGTGTACCCTTGGCAGGACCTATATTCATATCTTCATTTTTTATAATATCAGGTTTCTAAATATAGCCTTCTGCATGAATTTTTCTTTTGGTGACAAGGGATTTTTTGTGAGAATCAAAGCGGCGATTCCGGCAACAGCGCACTCTGCAAAAAAAGGTATCAGTACAACAATAAAAGCAGCAGCTGCGGATTTTATATCTTTTTCAAGAATGATTCTTTTAATTTCATTCAGGGGCATACCCAAAGCAGTACATACAACAAAAAACAGTAAAAAAATAGAAAACCAGAGCGATAAATTTATCAAGTAATTTCAAAAAGAATGATTTCACATAATTCACTCCATTCTATTTAAAGTAAAATCTTGCTAGATTCATAATTTATAGTAAACGACAAATATATTTGACGTTCACTATATAATTGCAGCATTACTCACGAATCTCCAATAATTTCTGTTTCAGTTCGTCCTCAATGCGTACCAGTTCTGTTTCAGCAGCCTTACGCTTTTCTCTGCCGGCTTTCTGTATCTGAATAGTTTCTTCAATAGTGCTGATAAGATTCTGATTGACGGTTTGAAGCGTTTCCAGATCCACAATCCCCCGGTTGGCTTCATTTGCAGTTTCAATGGTATTGCTTTTCAAAAGCTCCGCATTCTTTACTAGCATGGCATTTGTAGTATCTGTAATTTCACGCTGCATTTTCAGAACCTTTTGCTGATTGGAAAGTCCCATGGCAATTATGAACTGGCTTTTCCATATTGGAATGGTATTTAAAATTGCCGTCTGAATTTTGTCCACAAGCATACGGTCATTGTTCTGTATTAATTTGATCTGCGGTGCAGACTGAATGGAAATGGTACGGCTCAGTTCCAGATCATAGATTTTCTTTTCAAACCGGTCAATGGTATCTTCAAAGTCGTTTACCAGCTGCGCATCCATGGGATTTCCGCTTGCCGATGCTTCCGAACGGAGTTTCGGAAGTGTTTCTTCACGAATTTCTGCAATACGTTCTCTGCCGGCGGCAATGTACAGTTCAAGTTCACGGAAACAGTTCAGATTTTCCTGATACATCATATCAAAAACACCGATATCCCTCAGCATATTCATACGTGCTTTTTCCAGTTCCGCTTCAATACGATCTATCTGAACCTCTGCTTTGGCAAATCGTTCTTTCAGCTTTTTTATACTTCGTGCGGCACTTTTCAAAACGGGGATTTTGCTTAATACATCATCTGTAAACTGACTTGTGTCCAGACTTTTGATTTCGATGACAAGATCAGACAACAGTTCTCCAACCTGACCGCCGTCTTTGGAACGGACATTCTGAAGAATATTATCGGCAAACTCTGTCATACTTCGCTGTGCACCAATGCCGTATTGTATCGTTGTCTGAGTGTCCATAAAATCAATTGACGTCTTGATTTCATCAATGCGTTTCCGTTCTTCGGGTGTGAACTCAGTCTGAGTAATTTCTGACGGAAGTTCCTCTTGCTTAGGGTTTTCCTGCTGTATTTTTGCATTTGCCAGCATAGCTAAATTGATTTCTGACATAATTATTCCTCCTGTTATCTGAGACTATCCATAATTCTTTTCATGGTATCATAGTCCGGCATATGAATGACTGCTGTAATCTGTTCCGGTATGCCTGAGATACCGGCTGATGCAATATCGCAGCCGTCTGTACGAAAGCCATGTTTTGTCCATGCTATTTCCTGTATCTTATCATCAGACAAAGCTTTGATACCTGATTTTCCTTCTTCATTCAGCGCAATGTAAATGTGAGTTGACCATACTGTGGGTGTGGGATACAGTATGACAATATCGTCTTTGATTTTTGCATAGCTGTCCGGCTGTTCTGCAGCGTATTCTATAAGTTGATTTTCATAGCCTGCAATTATTGGTTTTGCTCCGACACCCATGCGCAGAAACTGGCTGAACAGGTCGGAAGATGATGTTTCCATATAGCCCAGCTGTGAAAAAATTTCCTGCAATTGAGGCAGTACTGCATCTATACTGGCTGCATCAGCTGTTCTTCCGCCGTTCAGTGCGCTTGCAAGGAGTGAGGCAAACATATTTCCGGAATTGGAACGAACAGGGTCTGTTGTGTCTACTGTTACAGCTCCGTAAAGTTCAGACAGTCCCAGCTCACTCCATTGTGTTCTGTTCATTATACACTCCGTCAGCTTTTGCATATCCGCATAATACACACCGTCTGTTTCTGTGACGATACCTTCCTGTATAAGCGCATCAGCAACGATTTTATGTGAATAGAGGACAATGGGCGTGTTGAAAATTATCTCGCTGGCAGCAGGCTTTCCATGGGTTTCATTGTAATATTCCAATGCTGTCTGACTGGATGGAAACAGGTAGTCCCTGTCCGTGAAATCTGCTGTTATCATATCCATGGAACCGGCACGGGAATAATCCAGTTCCAGATGATATTCCCTGCGAATGATATCCTGTACTTCTTTGTCCTCAAACAATCCGATTTTTTCACCGCCGAGATAACCACTCAGGATTGTTACTGTTGTCTGATTCTGATAGAAATAGTATCCGCCTCCTGCAAGTATAACTGCAAGCAGGACAGCAATGCCGATTAACTTTGTTTTCATATTCCATTCTCCATTTTTACCGTTTGCTCCAGAAGGCGGATTTCAGCCTCCATATCTATCATTTCACTGCGCATGAGTTTCTGAAACTGTTCTTCAAAAGCCGTATTCAGCGTTCCGATTGCCTTTAAGGTATTGTTCTGCAGCTGAATAACATCGTCTGTTCTGAGCTGAGTATCCTGCAGTTCGATATATTTTTTCAGCAAAGAAGAAGCAGTTTCCTGATAATAGTCAATAAACTGTCGGGCAGACCTGATTTTTTCAGGGTGTTTTTCAAGATACTCAAGAATATTTTTGGCAGTCTCTTTCAGCCGCTGTGTTTCCTGTCTGACTGCCGGCTCATGGATCTGCTCCATGGCTTGTTCAATGCAGTGAAAATCCTTTTGTGCTTCCTCAAGCTGCCGGCTTATTGTTTCACCCTCCGGCAGCGTATCAATGCTTATCTTTCCAATTTTTAGCTTTGGCTTCAAAAGCAGTGACAATCCAAAGAAAGCACTGATTGACAGAACCATATCCACAATGAAATTCCAATGAAACAGGAACAGCAAAGCAAGAAATAATCCTCCTGCCAGCAAGCCAGCAAGCAAACCTGCGGCAAGTTCCTTTTTTTTATATTTTTCCAAATCAGTTATATCCTTTCACACTTCGGAATGCAGAAACGAGATCTGTGCGTCCGTCAAAAACACGTGCATTGGTAAGCGATGCAAGTGTGTCCAGCTGGGAGGAATCTGCATCTCCGAACATTATAGAAAATATGGGAATATCCAGACCCAGTTCCTTATAGTATTCGGTGAATTCCGGCTGTGACCTGGTGACCGACTCACCGTCACTCATAAGTATGATTGCAGGTGTATAGTCATTCAGATTTTCATATTCCGAGAGAATTTCCATTCCCTTTTTTACAGCGGCATACATATCTGTTCCGCCCTCGGGCTCTTCGCTGCTTACCTGTTCATAAAGCCTTTCAAGACTGCCGGCATCCGCATTTTCTGCTGTGTATACATTCCGGATATCACCTGAAAATGTTATGATAATATTCACTTCGTCCTTGTCCGCCTGAAGCATATTTTTCTCTGCATTTTCCTGTATGAGAATCTGCGCCATAGCTTCCTCCAGCTGTGCATTTCCTTCTCCGGTCATACTGCCGGAAAAATCCAGACAATACACATTTAATGACGGTTTTCGGAATTCCGTCTGGTATAAATTAAGTGCTTTTTTCAGCACCTGTTCAGAGGGCATGGTGATGGGCGAGAGTATTCGCTGTGTATCAATACCCCAGTCTGTACTGAAAATATCCATATTCTCTTCTGATACACCTTCAAATCCGGTGCGCCTGCCTGTTTTCTGTATTTTATTCTGTACATCTTCTGACAGCAGATATTCCTGTACTGCCTGAAAAGCCTCCTGTTTTTCCGCATCACCATGATCCACATAGCCAAGCGGAGAGTCAGCCATACTCAGACCATCGTATGGATAAACAGCATAGAGCGGTTCTCTGTCCTGAGAAACAAGTTCCTGATTTGCATCAATTATCAGGCACTCATAGTTTACCATAGCATCAAAATTTCCGGCAAGGAACATATCCTTGAGCCAGTCTGAACTGCCGGAACTGCGGTCAATTCCCGAAAGCAGCCGGGAGATATCACGTTTCAGGCTTTCACTTTCCAGATCGCTTTCTGTTAACGTATCCGTCTTTCCAAGCAACGCATACAGAAATCCGATGTAAGCGCTGGCTCCGGAATTGGACTGAGTAGCACTTGTCATACAGAAAGACAGCTGACCGGTCTGTATCGCATCTAAAATGTCACCGACAGAAACTTCTGCACCCACAAATCCAAGTTTTTCTGCAAGAGATTTGCGAATGCCAAACACAACTGGTGTAGTATAGACAGATGTATTATATTTCACCTTATGTGCAGTATCACCCAGTGATATCCACAGGCTTGATGCCGGCCACACAGCATCGTATTCTTCTGCACCGGATTGCAGTGTATGCATAATATCCACAGAACCCTGATAGGTCATTTCAATGGTAACACCGGTTTCATCTGCACACTCATCAAGAATGTCAGAAAGTTCTTTGTTTTCAGAACCGGAAAGGATTTTTATTGTTTCCCCATGGAATTTTCCGCTGTAACGTTCATCAGCAGAGTCTTCGCTTTCTGCAGTACTGCATCCGCACAGAATAAATGAAGGAAGAATTATAGCCGTAAACAGTTGTATTAAAAAAGATTTCTTCATACTGGTCCCTCCGATTTTTGAACAATCAAATATTTAATCTTTTAACAGCATCAAGTGCAAGTTCAGAACGCTCACATTCATATTTAATTTTAATTTTATAAAATATGTGTAAAATTTGCTATCCATTTCATGTAAAGTTTATGAAAAATATGATTTAATATAAGGGTAGAGTATACAGATAGATTGAATGGCAACGATTTGATTTTGGTCGGAAATATAATTTACTTGAATTTAACGAAACTTTGATTGAAAAAAGTTACTGGATATATTATAATTTGACATGAGGTGAGTTGAATATGGATATCATAAGATTAATATGAAAAAAATTTAGAAAACACTTCATGATAATCCTTAACAGTCTTACTTTGATTCGTTAAAATAATAGGCAGTGATGCTGTAAAATTATAATAAAATTTACAATATTTCGCTTTTGATTTTTACATTGAAAATATAAAATAAAATGTAAGGTTTATGGTTTAATTTGTGGAGCATATAAAAGTCTGCTGAATAAGACATCTTTTGTTGCTGTCACACTGTTGCCGTTTGTGATTATCATTTTGT
>NZ_JBJFHN010000105.1:5879-8869 GCF_051893655.1 Porcipelethomonas sp.
ATTATCAGAACCCAGATAAAAACAACGATACAGAACTGCACCATTACAAGTATACAGGATTTTGACTATTACCGTGATAAGCTGACAGGTTTGTCACCGGCGGTAATCAGCATTCTGACAGATCTGGAGACAGAACAGAAAAAGGACGTGGCTGCGTCGATTTTGCAGTATGAAAATCTTGGACTCTTAACAGAGGACGCTGACCATACATACCATGCCACAAATAAATACTATAGCTGTGCTGACCTGAATGAAAGTGACCGCTATTTAATAGAGCATCTGGAAAAAGGCGATTTTGACTGGGAGAATGATACGCAGTGGAAACAGCTGGTTATGGAGGAGGCTGTTTCAGAAGGGTATGTTTCCAAAAAAATAATACAAAGACCGAAGCAGTCGGAAGTTACAGCAAATCAGCAGCCGCAGAAGAAAGCTGTTTCAATAAAATGGCGTTTTGTTCAGATATTGCTTGGAATCGTCTGGGTGTTCTGGCTTTTGAACGCATACCCGAGAATGGCAGAGATTCAGCCGCTTATTCAGTCTGCTGCTGTGGAAAGAAGTGATCTGCTGCTTTTTCTGTATGAACAGCCGAAAGTGCCGCTTGCGTATGCCGAGGCCATAGCATTATTTATATCTGCAATATTCATTCTTGCATACAGACCGAGGGCAAATAAGAGAAAACGCTCCGCTGAGGAAAAAGCCAATACCCGGAAAGGCTGTCTTTTGCCGTTGGCGGTGGTTCTGTTCTGGTTTTTGTGGGTGGGAACTGCAATACCAAGATTGATGAATTTAACCGATGTTCTTGACACCGCTCCGGAAAATGCAAGCCTGGCAGAACAGATGAAATTTCTCAGTGAGAATAAGCTTATACCTGGATGCATAGAAGTACTATTAATGTTCATTTATCTCATGTTTATGATTGCATTTGTGCTGTCAGCCTCCCGTGTGGGAAGGATAATAATGAAAAATAACAAACCAATAAAACGTACAGACTATGGCAATCAGATGGCAGAGTGCATATACGGAATGAAGAATTTTATCCATGATTATTCTAATTTAAGTGAGGCTGACAGACGTCAGGTTGTCCTCTGGGAAGACTATCTTGTGTATGCGGTTGTGCTGGAAGAAAATGAAGAAATAGTAAATGAAATTTCAAGAACAAGGAGAGAAGTTTTATGATAGTATTTATAATTGTAATTGCGGTTATTGTTTTTTTCGCTGTGATGCTGGCTGTGGAGTATAACAGTCTGGTAGTGCTCAGAAACAGAGTGGACAATCAGTCTGCACAGGTAGATGTACAACTGAAACGCAGGGCAGAACTTATCCCTAATCTGATTGAAACGGTAAAAGGGTATGCTAAATTTGAAAAATCGACCCTGACCGATATTGCAGAACTCAGAAGCAAGGTCATGAATTCCGGAAATACAAGTGAAGCCTGCACAGCTGATGCAAAGCTTGGCAGGGTTTGTTCAAAGGTGCTTGCACTTGGAGAAAGCTATCCGGAACTGAAAGCAAATACGAACTTTTTAAAGCTGCAGGAAGAACTTTCGGAAACTGAAAATAAAATTGTAATGGCACGGCAGTTTTATAACGATACTGTAACAAAGTATAATACTGCTGTTCAGGTATTCCCAAAATCCATTGCGGCAGGTATTTTCGGTTTTAAAAAGAAAGAACTGCTGGAAACTTCACAGCCGGAACGTAAACCGGTTAAACTTGACGGTAATACTTTTCAGTTTTAGTATTCGGGAGATAATCAAATGGAGAGAAAAATATATATTCTTCTGCTCATTTTAAGTTCGTTAACTTTGGTGCATGTAGTAATCAGGAAAATAAAAAGGCACAGAGCTAAAAAAAGTGTCGATTCAGATGAATCAGTCTGCCAGACTGCTGATGAGGATAAAAAAGTTGCACGCCATAAAAGTAGTTTTGGGATTTGTGTATTTTATTTGATTTTCTGGGTACTCGGTCTGAATCTTCTGTTTGTTAGTTATAAGAATATAAAATATGCCAGAGAGATTACCGAGCAGGGAAATAAGACAATTGCTGAAATAACAGATGTGCATGAATATGAAGTCTCTGACGGAGACGGTAATCACCATAATGAGCGTGATGTGTATGTAACGTATATGGCTGATGGCAGGAAATATGATGCCATAATTAAAGAAGCGAATATATATGATTCTGCTGGTGAGCAAATAGAGATATATTACTCTTCCGAAGATCCGACAGTAATCATGTCACCGGAAAATGTTAAAAACGAAGTTTCATTTAAAATACCCATGGGTGCAATATTAGTCATAATCCCATTTTTATTGCTTATCAGATACAGTTTGATGTAAAAAGTAATGACAGTAACCAATTAGTTATTTCTACTTAGATATTCTTAAAAAAACAGGTCGCTCTCAGACATGAGCAGCCTGTTTTCGTTATTCGGACTTGTTGCAGCTATGTAAATAGTTATATTATCCATCTGAAATAGGAGTAAAGCAGGCTGCACCATTAATGTACCTTAAAACTTAACCTTGTCTGAATTCAGTGTATCCTTGCGACAGATTTATGAAAAGACTTATGAAAATGACAATAATTTGACTTCTTAAAAATAATATGGTAAAATTATACTATCAGAATTTAAATGGAGGAAACACGAATGAAGAAAAAACGATTTATAAGTTTTGTCACATCTGCGGTAATGGCTGCGATGTGTCTTGGCGGCGGCTTATCTGAGCTGACAAGCAGAATTCATCTTGTGAACGAGCCTTTAATTGCTGAGGCGGAAACTACTGGTACTTACGGGGATTTGAGTTATACTGCTTACACGAATTATGTTGAAATAACCGATTGCGATGAATCAACTGTATCTGTTGAAATTCCTGACGAAATTGATGGTTTGCCTGTAACGAGTATAGAAGATGATGCATTTTCCCTCTGTACAAGCCTTGAAAGCATAATGATTCCGGACGGTGTAACGAGTATTAAAAGATGTGCATTTG
>NZ_JBJFHN010000106.1:0-8609 GCF_051893655.1 Porcipelethomonas sp.
GAATATATTTCGGGTTTGAAGGCTCGTCTTCAATTTTCATTCTTATTCTTCTTATATTTACATCGACTATCTTATCATCACCGTAATAATTTTCTCCCCATATATGAGTGAGAATACTTGAACGGTCAAGAGCTGTATTTTTATTGTTCAGAAAATATTCCATTATCTGATATTCCACCTGAGTCAGATCGATTGGATTTCCGTTTTTTGTAACCGTTCTGCTTTTCAGGTCAAGAACGAACGGTCCTGATTCCAGCACAGTAGATTTATCCTCTTTAATAAAGCTCATGCACACTCTTCTGTATATAGCGTCCACTCTGGCGGTAAGCTCAGAAGGCGAGAAGGGCTTTGTAATATAGTCATCTGCACCGATCATAAGTCCGCTTACCTTGTCCATTTCCTGTGCTTTGGCAGTAAGCATTATTATGCCCAGAGTAGAGCTTTTTTCACGAAGCTTTTTGCATACAGTAAAACCGTCTATACCCGGCATCATTATATCCAGAAGGACGATATCAAAATTTCCTTTTTCCTCAACGAATGCTCTCAGGGCATCCTCTCCGCAGTTAACATCATAAACGTCATATCCGGCACGTTTCAGATTGATAACCACGAAATCACGTATTGTGTCCTCATCTTCACATACTAAAATGCGTTTCATAAAAGACTCCATTTCTCCCGCTGTTTTAACAGCCGTTTTTGTTAATCCTTAAATTTAAATTTCAGCATTATTTCTGCCGGTGATTCTACAAATTCATCATTTTTATTTACTTTAATAAAGAACATTTTATCTCCTCTTGAATGAAGCAGTTCATAGCCGTCATTTTTAAGTGACTGTTCTTCATCTTCGCCTGAAACTGTCCGTAAGGAGAATATTTCATTTCCCGTGCCGGACTCTTTGTCATAATGGCATAATTTTACTTCATTTTCGGAAACATTATTTTCCATTGTAATTTTATCATACCATTCCTCCGGTATTATAAAAGCATACCCGTCAGTAATGCTCTGATAGCTTAAATATTTTTTTTCAAGGTTTTCTCCCTTAAGCTCATACCACTGACTGAAATAGAGCTTATCATCATCCTCGCTGTTTTCATATCCCGGACAGGTGAAAGGAACAGGAATTTCAATTTTCCCGTCTCCGTCAATATCCGAGCAGGTATATGCCGAAGACCGCATGGTTTCTTTTTTTTCAATATCCGGAGAAAAAATCTCATGAAGATTATTATCCTTGTCAACAGAAAAAATTTCAGTTACTATAGAACCGTTTCCGGTTTCAGCGTCAAGATAAACAGCCGTCGAACCGTCATCAAGAATTCCGTACTGCAAATTCGCATAACTGTTAAAGCTTTCATTAAGCTCCACAGCGGAACGAAGGTAATTGCCGTCATTTCTCAGGTAATAAACAGCTGCGGACGCTTGTCTTGACGCACTCTGTCCCAGAGCTATAAAAAGCTCCAGTGTACCGTCTCCGTTTAAATCAGCGGTATCAAACACAGAGTAATAATTATTTTCAAATGTGGTGTTAAGCACACCATCGGAATAATCGTAAATGCTGACAACCTTTTCGCTCTGGTTTATAAGGCTGTAGCCCACTATTATATTGATTCTGTCATTTTCACCAAGTTTTGTTATTTTAACCTGTTCAATTTCATTGCCGTCTGCGGCATGATCGCAAACAGAAAGCCAGCTTGAATCAACCTGATCGAGAATGTTCATACGCAGGGAACTGTCATCTGTTTTTATAGAATTTTTTCTGTAAAAAACAATTGCTTCATCTTCCGAGTCTCCGTCAATATCGTCCACGATAAATGCCGAAAGATTATCTCCGGATTTGGGATACTTAAGGCTTATATTGGAGCCTGTGTATCTTTTAAGAGCATTGTAGATGTGCTCCTGCTGTGTACTGAGCTTCGGCGGAGTCAGGAGAGTATCAACTCCTGCGTTAAGAGAACACCCTGTAAGCACAAGGGGGAGAAGCATAAAAATCAATTTAAACTTTTTCAACTTGTTCCCTCCTATGCTTTAACGGTTAAATTTCAGGCAGTTTCTGCCTTATCTTTCGTTTATCGGCACATATTCCTTGTGCTTTGCAACAGCTTTGTATGCCGGACGGATAATTCTTCCGCCTGTCAGAATTTCTTCTATTCTGTGGGCAGCCCAGCCGACAACTCTTGACACTGCAAACAGCGGTGTATAAAGATCCTGAGGAATTCCCAGCATCTTGTATACAAGACCGGAATACATATCCACGTTTGCACAGACAACCTTGTCATTGCCCTTGACTTTTTTGAAAAGTTCCGGGGTCAGGCGTTCGATAGTATCAAGCAGTCTGAATTCCGCCTCAATTTCCTTGCCCTTTGCAAGTTCAAATGCCTTGCGTTTTAAAATAACTGCTCTCGGATCGGAAAGAGTATAAACAGCGTGACCCATTCCATAAATAAGTCCGGATCCGTCATTTGCTTCCTTATTGAGAACTTTTATCATATGGTCAGCGACCTGACCTTCGTCTTCCCAGTTCTTGACATTTTCCTTGAAATTTTCAAGCATCTGCATAACTTTTATGTTTGCACCGCCGTGACGAGGACCCTTAAGAGAGCCTATAGCAGCAGCATATGCAGAATATGCATCGGTTCCTGAAGAGGTAAGAACCCTGCATGTAAATGTGGAATTGTTTCCGCCTCCGTGTTCAGCGTGAAGCATAAGCATAGTATCAAGAAGCTGAGCTTCCTCCTTGGTAAAGTTTCTGTCCATTCTCAGAAGTGACAGAATAGTCTCAGCAGTATTCTGCTCCTTGATAAGAGGGTGCATAACCATGCTCTTGTTTTCATAATAGCTTTTTTTAGCCTGATATGCATTTGTCATAATAACCGGAAGCTTTGCAATAAGCTCAATAGCTATTCTCATTTCATTTTCAATGCTGTGATTTTCACATTCTTCATCGTATGAATAAAGAGCCAGAACACTTCTTCCCATCTTGTTCATAATGTTCTTGGAGGGGGCCTTTAAGATCATATCGACTACAAATCCCGGCGGCAGCTCACGTCTTTCAGCCATATATGCCGAAAAAGCTTTCAGGGAATCTTTTGACGGAAGGCGTCCGGTAAGAAGCAGATAGGCTATTTCTTCAAAACCGAAACGGTCTTCTTTTTCGATATTGCCCACCAGATCCTTAATGCTGTAACCGCGGTAAATAAGTTCGCCGTCAATAGGTTCAACATCACCTTCATTCACAATATAGCCGTGTACGTTACAAATGTTGGTAAGACCTGCGACCACACCTGTGCCGTCTTTGTTCCTGAGTCCTCTCTTTACGTAAAATTTGTCATAAAGTTTCGGATCAATCCTGGAATTTTCGGACAAGTCACTGCATAATCTTTTAATACCGTAATTCTCATTAAAACTATTCACTTGCTCACTCCCATTCTTTTATAGTTAATATTTATTATACCCTATTTTTACAAATATGTCAACTTTACTCCCGTTTTTACGGTACCTGATTATATTTAAGCTGAAAATGTCTGTGCCGCCGGGACATTTTGTGCAGCAAATAAATGGCGGCAGAACGGAGAATATCATGAAATCATATATTTCAGCAGCGTTGATTTTTGCGGTACTTCTTGTCACTGTTCCGGCAGCACCCCTTCTGACTTCAGAGCTTAAACATGTTCAGGCACAGGAAATTTTAGAAGGCTCCTCCCGGACTGAAAATGAAGATCCGGAGGAATTAAGTTCCGGCAAAGGCAATGAGGAAGACAATGAAAAAGAGGAAAAGGAAAATGCAGAGGAAGAAAAATATAAAGTTCTGGATATCACCACCGGAAAAGTAGAGGAAATTACAGCATTTGATTATATTGTAGGTGCGGTATGTGCCGAGATGCCGGCTACATTTGAACCGGAGGCACTTAAAGCACAGGCAGTAGCTGCCCACACTTATGCCCAGAGGCAGAAAGAAAAAGCTGCTGTATCTCCTGACAAAGATTTAAACGGAGCATATTTTTCCAATGACAGCAGCAAATATCAGGCATATTTTACAGATAATCAGGCGAAACAGTATTACGGAGATGATTATGAGGAATACATTAAAAAAATAAGGGACGCTGTAAGTGATGTTGAGGATGAAATTCTTGTGTATGAAGGCGAACCTATTATTGCTGCTTTCCATTCAATGTCTGCCGGTACTACTGAAAGTGCAGAAAACGTCTGGGGAAGCAAGGTAGACTATCTGATTCCTGTTGAAAGTGATGAAGACACAAGTGCTCCAAGATATCTTGAAGAATATGAATATACATCAGATGAGGTAAAGGAACGGCTTGAAAAATCTTTTGATGGTATAAAGCTTGACAGTGATCCGGAGAAATGGTTTTCTGATGTGAAAAAAAGCAAATCCGGTACGGTCTTATCCATAAAAGCCGGCAGCAAGACCCTTACCGGTCAGGAGATAAGAGCCGCACTCTCTCTCCGTTCAGCAGCCTTTGACATAGAATATAAAGATGGTTTTACAATTACTACCAGAGGATATGGACACTGCGTAGGAATGAGCCAGTATGGTGCAAATGCAATGGCAAAGGAAGGCAAAACCTATGATGAAATTCTTGAACATTATTATCCGGGAACAGAACTGACTACGGAAAACGGCTGACAGGCTTTAAGTATAAATAAAAGGGACACCCTCACGGCGGGGGTGTCCCTTTTGTCAAAGAAGATGTTTTAAGCATTGAATCTTATTCAATCCAGCCCTCAGCCTGTGCTGCGGCTCTTGCTGCCATAAACTGAGCTATGTCTGCGGCATCTCTTATGTCAATTTCACCGTCTGCATTGAAATCAGCTGTTTCAGGCAGTTCACTGCCCTTTTGCTGGGCAAGCTTGCGGGCAATAAATGAAGCGTCCATGATATTTAAAATTCCGTCTTCATTGGCTTCGCCGTAAGGGCGTTCAACTGATGATAAATCATTTCCAGGCGGATAAAATCCTAATGATGACACTTGTTGCAAACAATACCATATTTTAGATATTTCCAAAATATCTTCATCGCTGCTTATAGTTGTTTCTGTATCATCATATTTTTTCCGATAAGAATCGTTATAAACTGTTAAATTGAAATCATAATATCCTCTTGGAGGAGATAATACTGGACTGAACATTTTAAAGCCATCAATATCAATTAATTCTTTAAGTTGTTTTTCAGTTTCAAAGGGTACATATGGCTCAGTTACAGTATTTAACATAAAGGTACAGTCTAGTACATGATTTTTTCCCATTACCAATGCAGTGGAATAATATTCTATTTGGTCATAAAATATTTGAGCATTGTCAAGTGCAAAAAATTCTTCCTTTGACATATCAAAAAGTTCAGAAAGGGTGTAAACTTTTTCTTCTGTTTCTGTTACTTCTTCGGCATTTATTGCAACACTTCCTATTGAAGTTATAACTATTGCCGCAGACATGATTGAAGTTAATATTTTTTTGATTTTCATGTTAAACAATCCTTTCTTATTAATAGTATTTATAAAGCTTAACTTACAAATATATTATAAAACTTTTGAAAACATATGTCAATAGAAAGCAGGTAAAATATCAGTAAAATAATTCACAAATTTTAAAATAAAAATTTGTATAATCTGATAAAACCTATTAAACAGTGGCATACTAATTTAACAGGCAAAATAAGGAATATTTTAATAAACACGAAAATTATATTTAAATGTAAATCAGATTGACAAACTGTACTAAAAATGATATTATTGTAAATATAAGGCGTTAATATAAAGAGGAAAAGAGAAATAAGAATGAAAAAACCATTAAAATTTTATATTTCAGTAATCGGTGCAAAAATTCTCATTAAGCTTATGAGACTTATGAAACGCAATGCTACTAATCTTCCGGGAGAACTTATGCTGATTTTTTATCCCGATTTGCTGAAATATTTCGACATGCCGGAAAATGTAATTGTAGTTACCGGTACAAACGGAAAGACTACTGTTTCAAATATGATAGGAAATATCCTGACTAAAAACGGCTATGATATAATAAATAACAGCTTCGGCGGAAATGTTGATACCGGTATCGCTTCACTGCTTTTAGATAACTGTACCTTAAAGGGCGGATTTAAAAAGAATACGGCTGTACTTGAGGTTGATGAACGAAGTGCCGCAAGAGTTCTGCCTAACATTAAGCCGGACTGGCTTGTGTGTACAAATCTTCAGCGTGATTCTATGAAAAGAAACGCTCATACGGAATTTATTTTTAACGTACTGAACAGTAATATTCCTGAAAAAACCAAGCTTATCTTAAACGGTGACGACCTCATAAGCGGACGGCTTGCTCCCGAAAACCAGAGAACTTATTTCGGAATTGAAAAGCTTGAAAATGAACATCCTACTCTCGACAATATAATCTGCGATATTGTAAACTGTCCTGTCTGCGGAAACAAACTTGAGTTTTCTTTCCGCCATTATAATCATATTGGCAGAGCCTCATGCGGCTGCGGATTCAAATCCCCTGACATTGACTTTGATGTAAGAGCAGTTGAAAACTCTCAGGCTGTTATTATGCATAAAGGCAGTGAAGAACGCTATAATCTGCCGAACAACCGCATAACAGACCTTTACAATACGGCAGCAGCAGTGACATTTTCCCGTGAATTCGGACTGTCCTATGAACAGGTATCGAAAGCAATGTCTGAAATAAAGGTTGTGAAATCACGATATGACAGTTTTAAGGCAGGCGGAAAAGATGTCCTGATATCCCTTGCTAAGGGACAGAATCCTGTTGCAGTTTCAGGTGTGTGCGATTTTGTAAGACATGAAAGCGGAAACAAGGCTGTAATCATGATTCTTGAGGACTTTTACGATGCAAAGCGTACCTCTGAAAATATAGCATGGATTTATGAAACTGATTTTGAATTTCTAAAGGGCGATGATATAAAACAGATTATCGTAGGCGGAAAAAGAGCGGACGATTATATGGTAAGACTTCTGATTGCCGGAGTTGACAAAAGTAAAATTTTCTGCTGCCGCAATGAAACGGATACGGTAAGCTTTCTTAAACCCGAACTTTATGACAAGCTGATTATTATGTATGATCTTTTCAATGTTGTATCTCTTAATAATATTAAAGCACAGCTTACAGGGGAAACGGAGGGCAGAAAATGAGTATTATAATTGAACAACTGTTTCCGGAGGTCTGCAACCTTTTCGGAGATATGGGAAATATGCGATATCTCAGGCTTTGCCTGCCTGATGCGGAATTTGTTGAAACTGCTTTGAACGACAGACCATATTTTGCAGACAACGATGTGAATATGATTTATATAGGTCCTATGACTGAGAAAACTCAGCTTGACGCTGTAAAGCGTCTGGAACCGTTCAAGGACAGAATAAACGAACTGATAAACAATAATACTGTTTTTCTTGCTACTGGAAACGCTCATGAAATTTTCGGAAAAGCTATTGAGGACAGTGATGGCAGTATTATAAAATGTCTGGGACTTATGGATTTCACTGCCAGAAGAGATATGATGCACCGTTTCAGCGGACTTGTTCTGGGAAATTATGAAAATATGGAAATTGCCGGATTCAGAGCACAGTTTACAAAAGGTTACGCCGGAAGCAGTCTGGAGCCATTTGTCTGCGTTGTAAAGGGTGACGGCATGAACAATGAAAGCAAGACTGAAGGATATGTTAAAAATCGTTTTTACGGAACATATATTTTAGGGCCGCTTCTGGTTTTAAACCCTTATTTTACACGAAAAATAATCAGGGAAATATGCGGAGAAGAAAGACCGCTGGCATTTGAAAATGAAGTTATAAAAGCATATAATACAAGGCTTGAAGATTTTAAGGACAAGCATGTGGGAATACATTAAGATCTGCAAAACTTGCAATACACTAAAAAACCTGACGTACTATACAGTGCGTCAGGAATTTTTATCTGAAATTGTTATTTTTTATGTGCAAGGTAATTGGCAATAGCCGCAGCGTCACGAACATTCACATCACCGTCGCCGTTATAATCAGCTTTTTCCGGAAGAGTATCCGCCTTGCGTTCTGCCAGTGCTCTTGCGATAACCGCAGCATCTCTGATATTCAATACGCCATCATCATTGGCGTCACCTGCATAAGAAACACCCCTTCACCATGCGACGGTGAAAGGGTGTTCTGACTAAAAATAAGATTATGTGCAATCAGATTATTTTTTGTCAGTTTATGTTTATTTTAAACGTACAAAAATGTCGATTATTTGTTAGCGATAGCAGCCTGAGCAGCAGCCAGTCTTGCAATCGGAACACGGAAAGGTGAGCAAGATACATAGTCAAGACCGATCTTGTGGCAGAATTCAACAGATGAAGGATCACCGCCGTGCTCGCCGCAGATACCGCAGTGGAGAGATGGGTTAACCGGCTTGCCGAGCTTGATAGCCATATCCATGAGTTTGCCAACGCCTGTCTGGTCAAGCTTTGCAAATGGATCGTTTTCGTAAATCTTTGCGTCATAGTAAGCATTTAAGAACTTGCCAGCATCGTCTCTTGAGAAACCGAATGTCATCTGTGTAAGGTCATTAGTACCGAAGCAGAAGAAGTCAGCTTCCTTAGCGATTTCATCAGCTGTAAG
>NZ_JBJFHN010000107.1:0-8332 GCF_051893655.1 Porcipelethomonas sp.
AATAAGCTGATTTAAGGCTGTGACAAAGGCTTGCTTCAATACATCCTCATAAATTGTTCGTGCATGACACTCACCCTTTTTATCCAACCTTGAAGTGCAGCGCCACACGATAGACTTGCAGCCACGATTATTCCAATGCACTCTGCGGAACGGCTCTCCGCATTCGGCACAGTACATCAGATTCGTAAAGCAGTGCTTGGAACTAAAACCTCGCCGTCTCCCCATACAGTCAACTTGCGAACCTCGTCTTGCGATTTCTTCCTGTACCTTCAGGAATAACTCTTTTGGGATAATAGCTTCGTGATCGTCTTCAACATAATACTGGTCGTAATACGCTTAGGGAACTCTCTCTCTGCCAATTAAAAGATGCCGATACCCCAGAAAAACACCGAAATTGCGTTATCTCTTTTTGAGAGAGGCAACTTTTTGCTGGTGTTCTGGCATTTGCCAACCTCAATATGTTCAATAAAGTCGGCTAACACCTGTGGAGTGAGTTCCGTAACGGCATCATATTTTTTGATTGCCTGCATAAATAGTTTCAATTTATTGTTTGACTCGTTCTTTTCATTCAACTTGCCGATAAGTTCAGCAATCAAAGTATTAAGCTGTTCTTTTTCTTCATCGTAAGTCTTTTTCAGGCTTGCAAATAGCGAACCATCAATTTCACCTCTGACTTTTGCTTCAAACAAGCCTTGAATATACTTGTCGATTTCTGTGATACGAAGCTGTGACTTTTCAAGTTCAGCTGAAATAACTGCTTTGCTGTCATCAGATTTCTTTTCCAGACTCTTCTGAATGGTTTTGTAAAATGCATCGGGATTGGAGTTTGCCTTGCTGATGGTCCTCTGAATTGCTTTCAAGACCTCATCTTCAAGATATTTTTCAGGAACACCGTGAAAATAACAGCCTTTGCTTTTCCTGTAGGTTGTGCATTCATAGCAATAGAGAATGTCCTCTTGCTTCGTTCCGCACTGTCTGCCGTGCATTCTTGCATGACAGTCCATGCAGTACAGATAATCACCGAAAAGATACTTGTGCGGTCTTGATGGGTGACGTATCGTCTTTTCACGTCTGTCCTGAGCCATTTGGAACAATTCACGGCTTATAATTGCAGGATGCGTATCAGGAAAAATCTTGATTTTCTCCTCATCATTGTAAATGACTTTTTTGTTCTTGTACGATGTGATTTCAGTGCGGAAATTGACCGTATCACCGACATATTCCTGACGTTTGAGAATGGAAACAATAGTGGCACTGCACCACGAGTAAATATTCTCACCAGTGATAGGAATCCCTTTTATAATTTTGTGGTAGTACTGTATTCCGATTCGTTTTTCATCTTGCAGTTGTAATGCAATCTGATTTGTTCCCATTGCATGATGCACATACAAGTCAAAAATTTCCCTGACAACTTCCGCAGCTTCCTCATCAATCAGCCAAGTTTGTTTGTTCTCAGGCGTATTGTAATACCCATACGGCAGTTTTGATGTGATATGCTGACCGCTGTTTCCTTTTTGACGTACCATTGCACGCACTTTTTTGCTGATGTCACGGCTGTACCATTCGTTCATCAGGTTGTGAATTGGCAGTAAATCGTTCATGCCTTTGGCAGAATCCACGTTATCGCTTATCGCAATAAATCGGATATTGTGCTTTGGGAACTCAATTTCTACATACTGACCAACCATAAGATAATTTCTGCCGAGTCGGCTCATATCCTTGACGATTACTGCTCCAACCAAACCGTTTCTGATGTCATTCATCATACGCTTAAAGTCCGGTCTATTGAAATTTGTACCTGTATAACCATCATCAGCGTAGTAAGAAAGGTTTGTAAAACCATTAGATTCAGCATAATTCTTCAAGAGTGCTTTCTGATGCTCAATACTTCCGCTTTCTGCGTCGATTCCGTCATCGAAAGAAAATCTGGCATATAAAGCAGTAATTTTACCTGTCTGCATAAGTTTTCCTCCTTGCCGACAGGCTTAAAATTGCTACTTCTATTTTAGCGCAGATCTGAAATAAACGCAACCGCAAAAAGAAACTGTCGCCGAATCGTCGCCGTTTGTAACCATATTGCAGCAATCAAAATACTATGCGTTCTTCATATTCAGTTTTCAAGTTGCCGTAACTCATCGAAGCATATCGAACGAAGAATTTTCAAAGCCTTATGGAGCTTTTTTGACATTGCTTGTCTTGATATTCCGCAGTTCACAGCATATGCTTTGATTGTTTTGTAGTTTCCGTAATAGAAACCGATTATGACTTCAAATTTGTCCTTATGCAGATTTTTAAGTTTCAGAAGTGCCTGTTGCAGAGCAATCAACTGAATATCTTCTTGCTCAGGCGGAATATACATATTATCATAATAAACAGTAGTCATTCTTCTTTCTCGCTTGCTGACGTACTCCTGATGATAGAACAGTTTTCTGATTTCCTCATCAACTGCATACAGAGTGTTGAAGTCGGTGTATGGTCTGCCTATGTCATCATCTCCGAATCTACAGACAGGCTATTCAATTTGCTGTAATCATCATATCACAAATGCTTCGAAAAAGCAAATCAACACTTTTTTCAAGTTCCCAAATAATCATGGATTTTTTATTTGTGGAACTAAATTGGAAACAAAAAATACACCCGAACATCTTCGTTCAGGTGCAGTAAATATCACATATCATTCCTTATCTTATCATAAAAATCATTGAAACCTAACCCTAAAAACCGTCTTGAAAACCAATAGACATTTGACGTTTCAGGATAACCGAGCAAAGGATAAATTTCCTTTATCGTAAGTCCCTTTTTAATGGAATCAATTATAATTTCCTTACGTACTTCTATGATGACAGTCTGAAAATTTGTTCCTTCTTCTGCAAGAGCATTTTTCAGACTTCCTCGTTTTGTTGCCAATGTTTCAATAACATTTGCCATATCGCAACGCCTTTCCAGTAAAAGCTGTGGTGCAATTTCCTTGATACGTACTGAAAACGGTTTGAATCTGACATCAATCAGATTTGAAATATTGCCAAGTTCGTACACATAAATATCAATGATACGTTTTCCGTAATTCTTTTCACGCTGTCCCATTGGCTTGTCAATAACGATTTTTTCAATCAGAGTATCCACCATTTTTTTCGTCAGCACATCAAAATCAGATTCCGAATAGCTTGAAATTTGGTCAAGCATTTTTACCGCCGATACGTTTTCTTTGCATAACATCGACATTTTCGCTGTCACATCTGAAAGATATCGGAGTAATTCTTCTTTTTCAAGGCTTAACGTTTCTGATTCGCTTTTGAATTGCAAATCCGATATTTCACCATGAAATTTCTGTTCATAGATTTGTTTCAGAAGCCCGCTTATTTCATTCAGCCGGTTTTCTGTTGTACTGATTTGACTTTCCATTTCTGCCATTCTATCAAGTCCAAGTTTTGAAATGATGGCACTTTTATCCGTTTTTATGGCGATATGCAGCCGTTTCAGATAGTCAAGTGCGATTCTCCGCAGGTCGTTTTCCGTGATATGATTGGATTGACAATGATCATAAATCAGATATGTTTTACACTGAAAATAAATTTTCCCTTTTGCATTGTCACGTCTCATTTTTCCACCGCACATGGCACAAAAAAGTTTGTTCCTGAAAAACGTATCGTTTTTTCTTTCATTAGATGTTGAAAATGCATTCTGTGATATATTTTTTAGTTTTTCTCTTGCCCTTTCAAAATCTTCACGGCTGATAATAGCAGGATGCTGATTCTCAAAAATCATCCAGTTTTCTTTTGGAATGGATAATCGCTTTTTTATTTTGTAAGAAATCTGTTTTGTCTTAAAATTGACCGTATCACCACAATATTCTTGAAATCCGAGCAGCCGTCTTACAATCTGAAAACACCAATCATAGGAAGTATTGACGGTTGTGTATTTGTACCCCATGTACGCACTTGGTGTGGGAATTTTATTCGTTCTCAGATATTTTGCAATGGAATTGATGGACATATCCTGATTCAGAAACATATCGAAAATCAATCGTACAATTTCAGCTGATTTCTCATCAATTGCCCATCGGGTATAATCATTGTCAATCAGCTTGTAACCGTAAAGCGGACGGGATTTCAGTTTTACTCCGTTCATTCCGAGCGTGTGTTTTGCATAAGTGACTTTTTTGGAAATATCGGCTGCATACATTTCTGCAAAGATACTTTCAAAAGCAAACAAGTCATTTTCGGTACTATAAGAATCGTAGTTATCCGTTATGCCGATTACCCTGACATGATACTGCGGCAGAACGAGTTCCACATACTGTCCTACAAGGACATAATTTCTTCCGAATCGGCTCATATCTTTCACAAGAATTGTTTCGATGATACCATTTTCCACATCTTCCATCATTCGCTGAAAATCAGGTCTGCTGAAACTCGTCCCTGTATATCCGTCATCGACGTAATAGCGAAGATTTGTAAAGCCGTTACTTTCGGCATATTCTTTCAACAAAGATTTCTGATGCGTAATGCTTGCGTTTTCTGTTTCTTGTCCGTCATCATGGGAATAACGGCAGTACAAAGCTGTGATTTTTTCATACATAAAAATCAGTCCTCCCATATGCTATTCATCATTTAGAATAGCGCAAAGGAGGACTTTTTTCAATAGTTTTTGGAAAACTGTCGCCGAATCGTCGCACTTGTTACCAAAGTGCAGCAACTTAAATTAAACCAATGTCAACGAAATGTACAAGCACTCTGATTTCTGTTGTCGGTTTATTGTAAACGTTAGTCGTTTCAACTTCCTGAATTGTTATCTTTTCTATAAGCTGTTCTAAAATGTATCTGTCATCTTTGGTGATTTCTGTATCGGCAAACGTTCCTACTTTGGTCAAGAAATTGGCTACACTCTTTTTCTGGTCATCGAAGCTGTCAAGAAGAATAAGAAGATTTCCGTATTCATTTCGGAGCGATTCTGATTCAGCATTCATGCTCACGGTGATATTCGTAAAAGTTTCCTGCGAAATCTCCTGTTGCAGCTTCTGCTCAAAAAGAGCCTGTTCCGTTTTATTGATAGTATCAAGTCTTTCTGTGATTGCCTTAACTCGCTCATTGGTTTCACGGATTTTCATTTCATTACGCTGACAAATCCATCTAACAAGAGTACGTCTGCACTCGTTCTTATCCAGTCTGTACATATCGAAGATTCTCCGTACAGCGTTAAGAACGGAATCAATCACTTCTGCTTCCTGTATATAGTGTGAAGTACAGCCCTTCTTTTTACGATAGCTGTCACAAATGTAAACATAACAGTTCCCGCTTGCATATTTGCGGAAGTTCAGATACATTTTCTTGCCGCATTCATTACAAAACACCATATCATCAAGTAGATGTTTTTCTCTGGTTTGAATCACACGCTTGGTAGACTTGCGGCGTTTCTTTGCCTTTTCGTATTCCTCACGGGATATGATTGCTTCCTGCGTGTCAGGGATAATCGTAAAACTTTCTTCATCACGATAGCGAACCTGTTTATCTTTGAAGCTTGTATGATATGTTTTGAAATTTACTGTATCACCACAATATTCCTGACGTTTCAAAATAGCAGTTATACTGCTACCTGTCCAATGATATGGGTTCTTTTCTGTCCTTGAACCTTTCACAACACGGTTACGATAATGGGACGGTGCAGGATATTTTGCTTTCTCAAGTATACGAGCAATCTCTGACACCTGCATACCCTCATTGTAATATTTGAACACAAGTCTTACAACTTCTGCAGCGGGTTCATCTATGATCCAATGGTGACGATCATCTGGATCAAGCTTGTATCCGTATGTAGGAGTGGAAGCAATATGTCTGCCGCTGTTGCTTCTCGCCTTTAAGGAAAGCTTCTGCTTATCCGAAATATCCTTTGCATAATATTCGTTCATGATGTTTTTGAACTGCGTCACCAGACTGTCAGGGTCACTGGATTCCGGACCGTCATTCACGGAGATAAATTTTACACCAAATCGTGGAAAAATTACTCCGATATACTGACCAACTTCAATTGTGTTTCTGCCAAGACGTGACAGGTCTTTCACTATAAATCGCCCAACACGTCTGTGCTGAATAAGGACAAATGCTTCCTGAAATCCGGGTCTGTTAAAGTTTGTACCCGTATATCCGTCGTCGGTTACGATTTTGATATTGTAATAGCCTTTGTCGGCTGCATACTGTTTCAGCAGTGCAACCTGATTCTCGATACTCTCGCCGTCCTTGCCGTCCTCACTGGAACGTCGGGCATAGAGTATATCTAACTTGTCTGTAACATCCATGTTCAGAACTCCTTTCTGAATCATGAATACCGGTATTCTCAATCGAATTTGAACGTCCAATTGTTTATTAATTATCTGCATAAATTTAAGCCACAGATATTGTAGCATATTCAATATCAAAAAAACCTGTTGATGAATGTGAAAATGAACTTTGTATGTTAATATTCTGTAAATAATAAATTTATATCAAAAAAGCGGTTGCGTATCGTCTGATTTTTTACGTTATAGATGAGGGGGGATTTTTCGAAAAAGAGCCTACGGCTGACACAGTTGATTGGGAGTAGCAAGCAACGATGATGTGGCACGAACGGTCAAAAAATGATCGTCTGCCAATCATCAGCTTGTTAGGGAAGTTTCCCTAAGACCCTCTGAAAAAAGCACCTGACGGTGCAAAAATTAACCAACGATAAGGAGTAAGACCGCAGAATGAAAAGAGAAAAAGTCGATAAGCGTTATGTAATCAGGCTGACGGAATCAGAAGCTAATATGCTTGAAAAGCGTTTTGATTTGTCAGGAATGACTTCTATTAGTGCATATCTCCGTCAGCAAGTGGTGAATGGAATTTACCTTGAATACGACCACGAGGAACTGAAAAAAATACGGCAGTCAGTTATGAGTGTTGCAAACAATGTCAATCAGATTACTCACAGAGTAAACTCCACAAGCCGTATTTACAAACAGGAACTGTTTGAATTGCAGGAGGGAGTGGCGATGCTATGGCAACAACTTCAATCCATCCAATCCGAGTTACAGAAGCTAAATCCGTCCAATATATAACCAATCCCGAAAAAGCGGAGCGTGTAACTTGTTACGGTTGCAGAGGTTCAGCTGAGGATATTTCAAATCAGTTCGATATGCTCAGAGCATACGGAAAAAACACGGGAAGTGTTCTAAGCTATCACATTATTCAAAGTTTTTCACCGAATGAAGCTACAGCAGAACAGGTGCATCAGGCAGGACTTATGCTCTGCGATAAACTCTTTCAGAGCAAATATAAATATGTTCTTACAACGCATTCAGATACTAAACATATCCACAATCACATTATTTTTTGCAAGACCAATATGGAGAATTACAAAGCGTTTGGTACGCTTATGGATACGAAACGCAATCCTGCATGGAAGAAAATCCGTCAGCTTTCTGACGAGGTGTGCAAGGAAATGGGACTGTCTGTTGTGGAGTATGGAGAAATCGGCAAGGGTGTTTCGCACTATGAATGGTCGAAACAGCAACAAGGTACATCATGGAAAGCACAACTCCGTTATGAACTTGATTGCATTATTCAGCGATGTGATACGTTTGAGGACTTCTTTGAGAAATGCAGATTAAACGGAATAGAGGTTGTTTACAATCCGGATAAGCTTGTTTCTTTAAAGTTCCGTATGCAGGGACAGCAGCGGTATGCAAGAGCTAAAACACTCGGCTATTACTATCTGCCTGAGAATATTCAGCGTAGAATCAAACAGTTCTCATCACACAGAAAGATGATAATTGACAAGTCAAGATTTGAATCTAAAGGCTTGCAGTATTGGGCAGACATTCAGAATATGAAGAACGTTGCACAGATGATAAATATGCTTGAAAGCTACAATGTTCACAGCACATCGGAACTGAAAGGGACTGCTATGACAGTTATAGCTCGGCGTGGAATGATTACCCAAAGCATTGAAAATCTTGACGATAAAATAAACGATTTGTCCGAACAGATTGAACTTGTGCGGCAGTTTCAGCGTTCAAAGCCGTATCACGAAAAGTACAAATCTTTGTCAGGACGAAAGCAGAAAGACTATGCAAAAAATAACGCTCCCGTACTTGATGAGTACAAGAGCGTTGGAAGTCAATTAAAATCGTTATATCCTGACGGCAAATTTCCGTCAGAAACTTTGCTTGACTGTCAAAGGCAAGCGTTGTATGAGGAACGTGAAAAACTCTATGAGGAATATCGCTATCTCAAAAAAGAGTATGCTGATTTGGAAAAGGCAAGCCGAACGATTGACGATTACCTTGTAAGTTTGCGTGATGAGCCTGAACATAAAAGGA
>NZ_JBJFHN010000108.1:0-8256 GCF_051893655.1 Porcipelethomonas sp.
CTCTGTTTTCAGCACACCGTTTGTAGCGAACAGATAATATTCACCGTTAATCAATCTTTCTCCGCTTACTGCTCTGCCGTTTTGATAGTAGTACCATTTTCCGTCAAATTTATGCCATCCGTTTTCTACTGTTGTGACGGTTGTTTCAGCTTCAGTTGTTTCTTCAGTTTCCGTTGTTTCTTCAGTTTCAGAAGAAACAGCCTCCGTCGGATCAGTAAGGGCAGCTGTTTCCGAAGTGACTGCCGGAGCAGTCTGAGTTGTTTCAGCGGCAGAGGTTTCCCAGGAAATTTCAGTAACCTGTGTGGTTTCCTGAATATCTGCGTCATCAGCATAAGCGGTAAGACACCATGCTCCCGAAAGCAGAACAACAGCTGCTGCTGCAGAGGACAGGTATTTTAAAATTTTCATTCTGGACTTTTTCCTTTCATTCAGATGTGTAATTATTACATATAATTATAGCATTTTTCGACAGAAAAATCAACATCTGTCAAGAGAAACTATAAAAATATCTCTGAATAAAAATTTCGGTCAGACTTTCTAAAGAGCCTGACCGAAACGTTAGAATATAAATTTTATTTAACTGTATCAACTTTCATAAGATTTGTTGTTCCTGACATTCCCAGCGGAACACCGGCAGTAATAACAATTTTATCTCCCGGTTCAACAAGACCTGTTTTCTTCGCAGCGTCCACTGCATGTTCAAAAAGCTCGTCGGTATTTGTTTCCTCGTTTATAATAACCGGAGTAACACCCCATGACATATTCATCTGACGGCATACAACCTCATCAGTAGTACAGCTTATAATAGGGCAGAGAGGACGGTATTTTGAAATAAGTCTGGCAGTACTTCCGCCCTTTGTAACAGTAATGATTGCCTTTACGTCAAGGTCATGGGCAGTAGTAACGCTTGCATGAGAAATAGCGTTTGCAATATTAGGATTGCTGTCCGTACCCCTTTTCTGGAATCTTGCCTTGTAATCTATATTCTGTTCAGTAGTTTCTGCAATCAGAGCCATTGTACTAACTGCTTCAACAGGAAATTCTCCGGCAGCTGTTTCTCCCGAAAGCATTATAGCGCTTGTACCGTCATAGATGGCATTTGCAACGTCTGTAATTTCCGCACGTGTAGGACGTGGATTTGAAATCATTGATTCCAGCATCTGTGTTGCAGTAATAACCTGTTTTCCGGCATTATATCCCTTGTGAATAAGTTCTTTCTGGATAGCAGGTATCTGTTCAAAAGGTATTTCAACGCCCATATCTCCTCTTGCCACCATTATTCCGTCAGCAGCCTCAAGGATTTCATCTATGTTTTCAACACCCTCAAGATTTTCAATTTTAGCAATTATTCTTACATTAAACCAGCCCAGGCTCTGAGTATATCTTCTCAGATAATTTATATCTGCCGCTGTTCTCACAAAGCTTGCGGCGATAAAATCATATTTCATTTTTGCACCGAATTCAAGGTCACTCATATCAGCGTCACTTAAATAAGGCATGGAAAGCTTTACTCCGGGAACGTTTATTCCCTTGTTGTTGGAAAGCTTTCCTCCGTGGATAACACGGCATACAATATTTGTTGCCGTAACTTTTTCTGCAAGAAGTTCAATAACGCCGTCATTAATAAGAATTCTTGTACCGACCTTTACATCTTCCGGAAGCTTTTTGAATGTAACGCTTCCTATTTTGTCTGTGCATAAACAATCGTCAGTTGTAAGAGTATAAATATCTCCGTTTTTAATTTCAACAGGCTTGTCGTCTACAAATTTTCCGAGTCTTACTTCAGGACCTTTTGTATCCATCATGGCAGCAATAGGAAGTCCCAGTTCAGACGCCACTTTTCTTACTTTTTCCAGACATTCCTTATGGTATTCATAGCTTCCGTGGGAAAAATTAAATCTTGCCACGTTCATGCCGTGTTCCATAAGCTTCTTCATCATTTCTTCACTCTGAGTAACCGGACCGATTGTGCAAACGATTTTTGTTTTTCTCATTTTTTTCCTCCTGCAATTTTTGTTTTTCCTTCTCTTAAGACAGCTTTGAAAAGCCGTCTGCATTCCACTTTCCTGCGTTCAGACAGTCACGCCGACTATTCTTTCAGCAGGACTTTTTCTATATTTAGGCGGGAGCATATCAAAAAGACCTGTTCCTGCCGGAATAAGAAACTTTATTTTAAATCCGTTTTCCTCAAGTTCAGATATCAGCTGTTCTCTGGTCCACAGTGCTTCATATACCGGGAAGTTATCCCATCCGGCAACAGCACGAAGTTTAATTCCGATAACAGCGTCAAAGCCGTTGAACACAAAAAGTCCGCCGCTTTCGAGCATGGTTTTAACTCTGGCGTACACTTTTTTTCTTCCGTCATAATCGAGATGATTCATAAAATTCATACCGTTTATAACATTAAAAATACCCTCAGATGTTTCACTTATAAGGCATTTGCTTATATTTTCACCCTGAAAATAATGATTTTCCACCGCTTTAATAGTAGATTTTTCTATTACATCCAGACAATCATAAGGATATCCTCTGTTGAATTCCGGAAAATCTGTCGGATCAGTAACTAGCTCCTGTCCGGTACTTTCAAGAGTATGCATAAACTGTTTCATTGAAACTGCCCCTGCCGGAACAGCGCTTTCCATACCCTTTTCTGCATATTTTACAATAAAGCCGTGCATAAGCTTGTCCGGAGAGATCATAGAAACGCACCTGAATCCATTGCCTGTCAGCTGTTCATAGGCAGCTTCCGAAATAGTCAGGTATGAGTGAAGACCGCAGTCATTTAAAAATCTGAGGTTTGACATTTCATCTTCAGAGCAACCCTCAAAAGGACTGTTCCCTGTAATGAGGATGAGTCCTGATTTAAGCATGAGTCTTTTGGGTATTTTTATATTATCACAGCAGATAATGCTGAAATGTCCCTTTGGGTCATCGTTATCTGCTATACGGTTTATTTTGTATATACTGCTGCGGCTGAGATTACCGTATAAAACAGCCGCATACTTGCTGTTCCCGTAAAAATCAATGATTATCTCGTCATAGGCACTCAAAGCGTCAAGCTCGCGGTTTACAGCGTTTATGCAGAACTTTTCAAAATCTGCCGTTTTAGCACGGTCGCCATGAGCATTTTTAAGAGCTTCTATTTTATCAAAATACCCGATACTGTCGGCTATATCGGCTTCCTTACAGCCCTTAGGGCAGTCTGCCAGTCTTGCACCGGGAGCGATATTAAGCGCATAGTTTTCAAGTTTTTCACTGAATCTGCCAAGTCCGCCGTCCATTTTTTCAATCTGGTTTGAGTTAAGAGTTGAACGCAGACGGACAGTATCAAGCTCTTTTTTCATAGCAGCCATAGCAGAGGCAGTTTTGTGCATAGTCTGTGTTTCGTTTTCCAGTGCAGCTTCAAGTTTCATGCAGTAGTTTTTAAGTGAAGCTATTGTTTCGATAAGCTCTGCATTGAATTCATTCTGCCTTGTGCCAAAATCCGCCAGAGTATTGCCGTCGTTTCTTTTTCTTCCTATTTTTTTTGCAAATCCGGATTCGTTTCCGGAATCACTTTGCTCAAACGCATGGCTGTGCATTTTAAGCTTTTCAATATCATTTTCCAAATTCTTCAAAATTCCTCACCGCTTCAGTATTTTTCTTTTTCTTTGTTGGCTTTAGAATTCATTTCTCCGGGGAATATCATAGTTTTAATTGTCATAAGAATTATCCTGAGATCCATAACCAGAGAATATCTTTCAATATACATAAGATCCATTTTTAGTTTGTCATAGGGAGTCGTATCATAAACGCCTGTGACCTGAGCATAGCCTGTAAGACCCGCCTTGACCTTAAGGCGGTATTTGAATTCAGGCATTTCCCGTTCATATTTTTCCGTAAGCTCCGGACGCTCCGGTCTGGGACCTACTACAGACATGTCCCCTCTTAAAATATTAATAAGCTGCGGAAGTTCGTCAAGACGGCATTTTCTCAGAAATCTTCCCACACGGGTAATTCTTGAGTCAGAATCCGTTGCAAGTCTTGGAACGCCGTCCTTTTCAGCATCAGGAATCATACTGCGGAATTTATATACATAGAATTCTTTTGCATCAATGGTCAGTCTTTTTTGCTTGTAAAGAATTTTTCCGCCGTCGTCAAGCTTTATGGCAATAGCAATTAAAAGCATAACCGGAGAAAGTAAAATAAGTCCGACAGCCGATACTGCAACATCAAAAACACGTTTTATAATCTTCTGCTCAAAGGAAAGACCATCATTTCTGCACAGCAGCAAGGGAGTATCGAAAAGCCGTATATCCTCTCCACCTCTTATTATAATATCTGATATTTTAGGGGATATATATATTCTTTTGGAATTATCAAAACAATATTTTATAATATCATTTCTTATCTGACCGCTTATATCGCAGATTATAACGCCTTCAAACCTCAGGATTTCTTTTTTTATTTTATCAATGTTTTCATGAATATTGATAGATTCGCATATCATATATTTGTCTTCACGCATACTCATTTTGTTTGTAAGGGTTTCTGCGTTGCGGCTGCCGTAAATAATAATAAGCTTTCTTGGCGGATAAAGTTTTAAATAGATTTTATTATTTGCAGCGATCCATATGGCTATTATAATAAAATCCGCTGCCGTCATAACAAACATAGGGTAGACATTCATAAGCTGACGGCCTATAACGCTTATCTGAAGATAGGTTATTATATTTACCGCAACGATGGAAATTGCCTGAGAATAAAGCATATCCGAACGTTTGAGATATCCCATTTTCAGTCCGCCGTACGCCTTGAAAAAAAGCATGGTCAGTATCATATAAATAAATATAACTACCCAGTTGCCTCGTCTGTAAAACGGAAGAACAATGACGTCGCTGTAATATTCATACCATATATATATAAAAATCCCTGCAAGGGCGACAAGTAAAATCAAACTTGAAATGAATGATATAGTTCTTTTATACTGTTCTTTATTTTTCATTTGATAAACTCTCTTTTATACAGTAATTTGCCTTATACAGTATCTTTTATCTGTCCGATAAAGCACACTTATATTTATAACATTATAACAAAATACCGAAGAATAGTCAATAGACGCTGATTTGTTTTAACAATAATTTAAATTTTATTTTTTTCAGTCTTTACGAAAAAAGCTTATAAACTGCCAGAATAATCAAAAAAATTCCGGATACCCATGAAAAATCCCGGTTGGATTTTTTTAGTCCCTCGCCCAGTTTTCCTCCGGCACCGACTGCCATAAGACCAAAAATAAAGCTTAGTATACTTACCCGAAGAACATGTGTACCTGAAAGTCCTGCACCCAGTCCGCCGGAAACGGAATCCACCGACAGCGCCGCTGCAAGTGCCAGAGACTCTTTGGGCGATAAAACCTTTGACATATCAGAATCCGCCTGAGTTTCATCCAGATAAACGCTTATTACAAAATCTATGTTAAACCAGCAAAATGAAAGCTTTCCCTTTCCCTGATGTTTTCTTAAAATCGTTTTCAGTCCGTTCTGGCAAAAGCCTGTTATGCCTATTATTCCCAAAAGCAAAGCACCGGCAGTACGGCAGATGTTATCCGGAATAAACGAACCTATAACTCCTGAAAGACATACTGAGCAGGTAAGAACCGCAGTACTTACAGTACACATTATAACTGCTGATACAAAGGGGATTTTTATTTTTCCGGCTCCATAGGATAATGCGGCAAAAAATGCGTCTGTAGACATTGCGAGAACAAGAAGCATATCTTCGGTCATTTTTATGATTTCCCCCTTTTTCACTTGTTATTATTAAATTTGTGTGCTATTATTATAGTATGAATAATAATGAAAAGGGTGACTGAAATGTCTACAAGAGATAATATACTGGAAATGCTGCTTGATTCAAAGGACTATATTTCCGGAGAAACTCTGGCTGGAAAGCTGGGGGTAGGAAGAAATTCCGTCTGGAAAGCGGTAAAGCAGCTTCAGTCTGAGGGCTTTGAGATTCAGGCAGTTAAAAATAAAGGATATATTTTAAATGATATTGCAGATATTATAGATCATGTACTTATAAGACACTTTTTAAAAGAAAACAAAGATCATGAAATATTTGTATTTGATGAGATTGATTCTACAAATAATTATGCCAAAGAGCTTGCCAGAAAGAGTGCGGCTGCCGGAACCGTTGTGGCTGCCGACTGTCAGACAGCCGGAAAGGGAAGAATGGGCAGAAGTTTTTGTTCTCCACCGGGAATCAGTGTTTATATGAGCGTAATACTAAGACCGGAAACGGATATGGAAACCAGTCAGCTTATAACCTCCTGTGCAGCAGTGGCGGCAGCAGCGGCTGTGGACAGGCTGTGCGGTACGGATACAAAAATCAAATGGGTAAACGACCTGTTTTTAGGCGGCAGGAAAATCTGCGGCATACTCACCGAAGCTTCGGTGAATTTTGAAACCGGTACTCCCGATTTCGCCGTAGTAGGCATTGGCATAAATGTAAAATCCGTCAAAAACGCCTTTCCGGAAGAACTGCTGAAAACGGCATCTTCAATAGAAGATGAGGCAAAAACAGTGCCTTTGCGTTCTCAGCTTATAGCTGAAATACTTATGAACCTTGACAACCTTACGGCTGATTTATCCGACAAGTCATTCCTTGAGGAGTACAAACGGCGTTCGTTTATTATAGGTCACAAGGTAGCAGTGTCGAAATTTACCGATGAACGCATGGCGACAGCTGTCGGCATAAGTGAAAATGCCGGACTTATAGTCCGCTATGATGATGGTACGGAAGAAATTTTAAATTCCGGAGAAGCAAGAATTATACCTGCAAAGTGAAAAAAATGAAAGTTCAGGGCAGTATTTTGTTAAAATTGTGTGAAAAAGCATAAAATTCATTGACGCAAGTTGAATTTGGTGGTATAATATATACAACTTATTTGAAAGGAAGTTTTTAAAATGGCTCAGAGAATTGTATTAAACGGAACATCATATCATGGTTCAGGCGCTGTTTCTGAAATCGTGACAGAAGTAAATGACAGGGGATTCAAAAAAGCATTTGTATGCTCAGACCCTGACCTTATAAAATTTGGTGTAACTGCTAAAATTACAGATATACTTGATAAAAATAATCTGCCCTATGAAATATATTCACAAATAAAGCCTAATCCTACTATTAAAAATGTTCAGGACGGTGTTGAAGCATTCAAAAAATCAGGTGCGGATTACATAATCGCAGTAGGCGGCGGTTCGTCAATGGATACTGCAAAGGCTGTCGGCATCATTATAACAAATCCGGAATTTGCAGATGTAAGAAGCCTTGAAGGTGTTGCACCTACAAAGAAACCATGCGTACCTATTCTTGCTGTTCCTACAACAGCTGGAACAGCCGCTGAGGTTACTATCAACTATGTTATAACCGATGAAGAGAAAAACCGCAAGATGGTCTGTGTTGATACTCATGATATACCGATTGTTGCATTTATTGACCCTGATATGATGAGTACAATGCCGGCGGGACTTACAGCCGCAACAGGCATGGACGCTCTTACTCATGCAATCGAAGGCTTTACAACAAAAGCTGCGTGGGCAATGACTGATATGTTCCACCTCAAAGCAATTGAAATTATATCAGATTCACTCAGGGGAGCTGTTAAAAATACTCCTGAGGGACGTGAGGGAATGGCTCTTGGTCAGTACATTGCCGGAATGGGATTCTCAAATGTCGGTCTTGGAATAGTTCATTCAATGGCACACCCTCTCGGTGCCGTTTATGATACTCCTCATGGAATTGCAAACGCTATTATTCTGCCTACAGTTATGGAATACAATGCAGAAGCTACAGGTGACAAATATAAATACATTGCCGCAGCAATGGGTGTTGAAAACACAGAGGCTATGACTGTTGAGGAATACAGAAAGGCTGCTGTGGACGCAGTAAGAAAGCTGTCTGAGGATGTCGGTATTCCGTCAGACCTTAAGGATATAGTAAAGAAAGAGGACGTACATTTTCTTGCAGAATCTGCTTATGCTGATGCCTGCCGTCCGGGCAATCCTAAAGATACTTCTGTTGAGGATATTGAAAAGCTTTATATGTCACTGCTTTAATGACTTTAAGGTGTACTATAACAAAAGACTGATGCATATTTATGCATCAGTCTTTTGTTATCAATAGTAAAATACATCTGCGATATCGGAAAGTGCGATATGATATTTTGAAAATTTATCGTTGGGATACGGCCGTACTGCTGAACTGAGCTTAGCAGTT
>NZ_JBJFHN010000109.1:0-8245 GCF_051893655.1 Porcipelethomonas sp.
TTGCTCTCAGAGGGGAAGATACATCCAGAATAATCCTTGAGAGCTGAAAAAATCACAGCGGTGAAAAAATACCGCTGTGATTTCTTTTTGCATTATAATAAATTTACAGTTACTGACTGCAAAATCAGTCAAAAAGTCTTCAGCCTTTTGATACGATCAATCCACTGAATTTATAAACATATCATATATTCTTCTGATGGCTTCTTCAAAATCAGCTTCACCGATACCAATAATTACATTAAGCTCACTTGAACCCTGATCAATCATTTTTACATTTATTCTTGCATGTGCCATTGAAGCAAATATTCTCGCAGCAGTACCTCTTGTGCGAATCATTCCGCGTCCTACAACCGCCAGCATGGCGATTTCTTTTTCCAGTTCAATATGATCAGGAGCAACAGCTTTTCTTATCTGGGAAATAACCTCGTCTTCCTTGCCCTCAATCTGGCTGTAAGGGAAAATAAGAGAAAGCGTATCTATTCCTGAAGGCATATGCTCAATTGAAATTCCGTTGCTTTCCAAAACTTCCAGAACCTTGCGGCAAAAACCAAGCTCACTGTTCATCATAGCTTTTTCAATATTTATTGCAGCAAATCCCTTTTTACCAGCAATACCAGTAATAGTATACTTGCTGAACTCATCGTCAGGGACTTCTGAAACTATCATTGTACCCGGTTCTTCCGGACTGTTTGTATTTTTAATATTAATAGGAATACCAGCGGCTCTTACCGGGAAAATTGCATCCTCATGCAAAACAGTAGCACCCATATATGAAAGCTCACGAAGTTCCTTATATGTTATAACGCTGATAGGCTTAGGATTTTCAACAATTCTCGGATCAGATACTAAAACACCTGAAACGTCAGTCCAGTTCTCATACACGTCAGCCTTTACAGCACTTGCAATAATTGAACCGGTAACATCAGAGCCGCCTCTTGAAAATGTTCTTACATTTCCGTTTACATCAGCACCGTAAAATCCCGGAATAACTGCTCTTTGTGTATTCTGAAGCTTTTTTCTGAGATTCGGCTGAGTTTTTTCACTGCTGAAGCTGCCGTCCTCATTGAAAACGATAACAGATGCAGCATCAATAAATTCATATCCTAAAAGGGATGCCATTATAATACCGTTTAAATATTCGCCTCTGCTTGCGGCATATTCACTGCCTGCCTTGGCTGAAATGTTTTTCCGGATCTCTTCAAATTCCTTGTCAAGAGAAAGGTCAAGACCTAAATCCCTTATAATACCGTTGTATCTGTCTTCAATAGCACTGAAAGCTGCGTCAATACTCTGGTTTTCCATTGCCAGCTTGTTGCAGTTATAAAGCATATCAGTTACTTTTATATCGTCAGAATATCTTTTTCCCGGTGCGGAAGGCACTACATACCTGCGGCTTTCATCGCTTTTGATTATGTTTGCGGCTTTTGTTATCTGCTTTGCATCTGCAAGACTGCTGCCGCCGAATTTTACCACTTTAACGCTCATTTATCTATACTCCTTAAATATTTTTGTCTGAAATCACGCAATTATTAGTATATGGCATTTTATGAAAAAAATCAAGTGTAATAAAATACAAAATATAGGTGATTTTTTTGTGTTCTTTTGTCGAATACGCTTGTACGCCAGAGAAAGACAAGAAACATCATGCACATTGTTGACAAAGTAGTTGATATATGGTAAAATATAAAAGTAGTTAATAGTGTTAGCTTTTTTTGCAGAAAAGAGGTAAAAACCAGGTCAGGATATTATGAATTACGAACATTTAACTGAAAAACTTATGGATTCCCTCAGAAATTCATATTATAAACCGCCTATATCTGACTGTGATTTCTTTCTTCAGGGTGAACACAAGCTTTTGAATCATTTGTATATATGTGAAAACAAACCGAAAAAGCCTGTGGAACTTTGCAGAGAACTGAGTATGACAAGTGCAAGAGTGTCGGCGGCATTAAAAATTCTTGAGAAAAAAGGTTTTATAAAGCGTGAACAGGCGGAATCTGACAAGCGAAGTGTTATGATTTCCCTTACAGACGAGGGTATTGAATACATAATAAAGGCTCGCAGATCGGTTTACAATGATGTTGAAAAAAGTCTCAGGCGTATGGGTGACGATGCTCAGGAATTTGTAAGGCTTATTGCAAGAGCCGCAGAAATAATAGAAAAAGCAGAAAGTGGGCGGAAGACAAATGAATATAAATGATTTTTTTGCCGGAACAGTATTTGACGCATATGAATATTTTGGAGCACACAGGAAAAATTCAAAAATTGTTTTCAGAACATATGCTCCGGGAGCTGAAAAGGTAAATATTTTCGGCAGCTTCAACGGCTGGACGGAAGAACCCATGAAACGTGACAGCGTCGGTATTTATGAATTTGAATCAGATAAGGCACATTTCGGAGATATATATAAATATGTGATATATACAAAAAACGGAGAACGTGTGGAACACTGTGATCCATACGGCTTTGGAATGGAGCTGCGTCCTGCATTTGCTACATACATTGTAAATCTGGAGGAATATAATTTTTCCGATGAAAAATGGATGCACAGCAGAAATAAAAATTATAATTCACCAATGAATATTTATGAGGTTCATCTGGGTTCATGGAAAACAAATCCCGATAATCCCAACGGCTGGTATAATTACAGTGAGATAGCCGATATGCTTATTGACTATGCAAAGCAAAATCATTATACACATCTGGAATTTCTTCCGCTGTCAGAACATCCGGCAGACTGTTCATGGGGATATCAGAATACCGGATTTTTCAGTCCTACTTCCAGATACGGAACGGCGGCTCAGCTTATGGAGCTTGTGGATAAGTGCCACCAGAACGGAATCGGCGTTATAATGGATTTTGTACCGGTACATTTCGCTGTTGACGGATATGGTCTTGCAAAATATGACGGCACTTTTCTTTATGAATATCCGCCGTCAGATGTGGGTATCAGCGAATGGGGAACGTGTAATTTCAATCATTCCAGAAACGAAACAAGATGCTTTGTACAGTCCGCCGCCAATTTCTGGCTTGAAAAATTTCATTTTGACGGACTGAGAATGGACGCTATAAGCCGTGCCATATACTGGGGCGGAGATCCTGCAAGAGGCGTAAATGACCATACGGTAAGCTTTCTGAAAAATATGAATACAGGTCTTCGCAAGCGTCATCCTTCGGCAATGCTGATTGCTGAGGACTCAACTTCTTTCCCCAAAATTACTGCTCCTGTTGAATATGACGGTCTGGGCTTTGACTATAAATGGGATCTTGGCTGGATGAATGATACCCTTGACTTTTTCAGAACAGCCCCGTGGGAACGCCATAATCACTATTACAAACTGACCTTTTCTATGGCGTATTTTTACAGCGAACTTTTTATTCTCCCCTTTTCCCATGATGAAAATGTTCACGGCAAGGCTACTATAATCCAGAAAATGTATGGGGATTATGATGAAAAGTTTATGCAGTGCCGTGCATTGTACATGTACATGTATGCTCATCCGGGCAAAAAGCTGAACTTCATGGGAAATGAAATAGGACAGTTCCGTGAATGGGCAGAGGATCGTGAACAGGACTGGGATATACTGCATTATCCTCTTCATGATGCTTTCCGAAAATATATCTGCAAATTAAATGAATTGTATACTGAAAATCCGGCTCTTTATAACGGCGAATATGATATGAGCAATTTCAGATGGCTTGTTGCAGATGACTGTGAACAGTGCGTTTACGTTTTTGAAAGAAGCTTCGGAACTCACAGTGTTATAAGTGTGTTTAACTTTTCTGGTACAGAGCAGAAGGTATCCTTTGCAGCCGGAAAATATTCAAAACTCAAAGAGCTTTTAAACAGCCGCTGGGAGGAATACGGCGGAGATGTTCCACGAAAAAAATCTCCTTATATTGCTGCCAAAAAGAAAGGTCAGAGCGAAATTTTCACTCTGACAGTAACGCCCCAGACGGGTATAATGTTTAAAGCGTATTAAAATTCCGGTCAGGCCCGTTGAAAAGGCTTGACCGGAACTTTTATTTTATGCCGAAATGTTTTCCAGAACCTGTCTGAGATTTTTGGTATCGCCGCCGTTTGTACCATACATTTTAAAGTATTTTTCAGACATTTCGTCATCACCCAACAATTTGCAGGCAACAGATGCCGCACTCATTGCCTGATACAATTTCCCGTTTATTTCAAGAGCATGCATGGCGTTTTCCAGTGCTTTCTGCGGTTCATTGTTATTAACATAAAACGACGCAAGATTGCAGTAGGCATAGGCATTATCAGGATTGTACGTCACAGCGTTTTCATAGGCTCTGCAGGCTTCTGCCGTCCTGCCCTGTTCATAGTAAATAAGTCCCAGATTCGACCATGCTCTGGAATTGCTGACATCTGATTTAAGCAGTTCTTCATAGGTTTCAGCAGCAGCATTTGACATATTCTGATCCCTTAAAACAAGTGCCTTGAATGTAAGTACTGCTGAATGATCGCTTATGGATACACAGCTGTCTTCCAGCTTGTTGAGTATTTTAAGAGCTTCCTTATCTTTGTCAATATTGAACATGTGAATTGCTTTCATAAGCTGTTTATAGCTTTTGCTGTCATGCTCAAAGGCGTCATTTATAATATCCTTATATTTGTCCTTATATACTCTGTAGTCACCATAGTTTATTGAACCTTTTCTTTTAAATCCCATTAGTGCCAATATGTAGGAAACCATAACGATAACTGCCTTTGCAATAAGACGGTAATCTTTTTCCTCTGCTATAAATGCTGCATATACTGTAAGAATGGCTATGGCAGCGATAATGATAACGCTTATGATAGTAAGCATTTTTGATTTCATGATTTTCTCCTTTATAATTCCTCAGTTTGTACATTCGTAAGTGCTGAAAAAATTTCAATATCATAATTGGGAATATAAAGTTCAAATTCTCCTATTATATCTTCTATTTCTATAATATAGTAATTGGCATAATATATATTCTGACTATTCTGAGTAATTTTATATTCTTTATATTTTTTTGAATTATAGTCTTCTACCTTGTGCCAATAAGGAAACATTGCTCTTTTCTTGGCTTTTTTTATTCTTTTTACTGATTCAAGAGGAATCATCATAACTTCATACATATCTGCAATACATAAATATCTATCCTGAGCATAGACGTACTTACAAATATTTACATAGTCAAAGTTAAAAGACGGCACGACTTTTTCTTTATCATTTTTTATTTTGTATCTGAATGACAATACATCTATTTCTACAGCATTTTCGGGTATTTCAAGCTGGCTCACCGATTCATTATATATGCTTTCCATATCATCAGAAAAATCCGAGAATTCCTCACTTTCCATAACCTTTCGGTTTTTTATCTTTTTAACTGCCCAAAGTATAAAAAATATGATCCAGCAAATTCCTTCAATATAAAAAAGATATGGCGCATTATGATAAGCCTGTGCTAAAGTTATATCATCCTTATCAAGAAGGATTTTTAAATCAGACACTAAAATTATAGTACCCAGTCCGCCGCATATAGTCATCAGTATATCCAGCGGCAATGAAAGTCCGGATTTTTTCTCAAGCTCTTCACCTGTATGAAAAAAAGTCTCCAGCCGGTCACGCTGCTGCGGCGTTACCTGTCTTGAAATAAACACAGAGCCGTCTTCTTCCATATTATCCTTTGATTCGGTAATATTTATCCCAAATAAATTTTTCATTGTCACATTCCTTTATTAAAATAAAAGCGACTCAATTATGAGCCGCTTTATAATATTAAGCTATAAATAGGTTTTGATTAGCCCAGTTCAGCAAAATACTTGATTGTTCTAACCATCTGGCTTGTGTATGAGTTTTCGTTGTCATACCATGAAACAACCTGAACTTCATACAGATCGTCAGCAATCTTTGAAACCATTGTCTGAGTAGCATCAAAGAGTGAACCGTACTTCATACCGATAACGTCTGAAGAAACGATAGGATCTTCATTGTAACCGAATGATTCGGAAGCAGCAGCCTTCATAGCAGCGTTGATGCCTTCAGCAGTAACATCCTTGCCCTTAACAACAGCTGTCAGGATTGTTGTAGAACCTGTTGGTACAGGAACTCTCTGTGCAGAACCGATGAGCTTGCCGTTGAGTTCAGGAATTACAAGACCGATAGCCTTAGCAGCACCTGTTGAGTTAGGAACGATGTTAGCAGCACCAGCTCTTGCTCTTCTCAGGTCACCCTTTCTGTGAGGACCGTCAAGAATCATCTGGTCGCCTGTATAAGCGTGGATTGTTGACATGATACCGCTCTGGATTTCTGCATACTTGTTAAGTGTGTCAGCCATAGGAGCGAGGCAGTTTGTTGTGCATGAAGCAGCTGAAATGATCTTGTCATCAGGTGTCAGTGTCTTTTCATTTACACTGTAAACAATAGTCTTAAGATCCTTGCCTGCAGGAGCAGAAATAACAACCTTCTTAGCACCTGCATCAATGTGCGCCTGAGACTTGTCCTTTGAGCAGTAGAAACCTGTGCACTCTAAAACTACGTCAACACCGATTTCACCCCATGGGAGTTCAGCGGCATTAGCCTTAGCATAAATTGTAAGAGTCTTGCCGTCAACTGTGATTGTACCAGCTTCGTCATCAGCAGAGATAGTGTGAAGATTTTCACCGATTCTTCCGCAGTAACCGCCCTGAGCTGTATCATACTTGAGCAGGTTAGCGAGCATTGAAGGCTTTGTAAGATCGTTGATAGCAACAACCTCATAACCTTCTGCACCGAACATCTGTCTGAATGCAAGACGACCGATACGGCCGAAACCATTAATAGCAACTTTTACTGACATTGGAAAATTACCTCCTAAATATTTATATTATTATTGTACACTAATTTATAATTTTTTTCAAGTGCTTTGACAAAAAAATAACTAATTTTATTTCCGAAAATGTTATTACTGTCAAAAATCACAGAAAATCAAGCTCGAATTTGTTGCTTTTCACTATGGGAAATTATTAAAATATTTTATTATCATGCTTCCCTGAAAAAATATATTCCTTTTTTTCAAAAAGGAGGTGGTCAAGCCTTATTTAAAGTACCTCATAAAAGAAAGCCATGTCCGGAAGTTTTTGCCAAGCTTTTTTCAAAAAGCGGAGGGGGGTTGTTACAAACGATAAAAATCGACGAAATCAGACTGAAATCTTGTTGTTTTTTAACAATTTATTTTAATAAATTGTTATTTGTACTTAATTTATTCATAAATTTGTTGTATAATAAAGAAGAATGATATTACCGGCGGAAGGAGAACCTGATGCATAACAATAATATTGATGTTTTAAAAGATTTATTCGGACATTCGTCAGAAAATGTATATATAACGGATTATGATCTTAATGTTTTATGGTGCAATAAAGATGATAAAGATTCAGCTTTCAGCGGAATAAGCTGCCGGGAGCTGTTTTGTGATGAACGTCTGCCGCTTGAAAGCGGAGAATACTATGTAAAATATAACGGACTGATTTTTTCCTGCCGGGTAATAAATTTTCCGGATTGTGAAAACGGTATATATGTTATCCAGAGCAACGGCGATGACGTTATGTTTTCCTTTATTAAATGCAAGGGAATCAGAGAATTTCTTATGAATCAGTCAAGTGTTGTACGACAGGCTGTCACTGCAATAACATTTTCCAGCAATATGCTTCATAATGTACTTGATGAGGCAGATCTTTATTCTGACCATAAATACCTGGATATAACAATGGGCAATTGCTATAAGCTGCTCAGGACAGTAGTAAACACGAATGAACTTATAAGGTATACGGATGGCAGCCTGACATATGAAAAAATTGATTTATCAGTCGTTACAGAAGAATTTATAAAAAACTGCCGGCAGATACTGGGAGATAACATCGAAATTCGTCCGGAAATTGAAAAGGAACTGTATATAAAGGCTGATACTGAAAGACTTGTTGCATGCCTGCTTTCTCTGGTAGTACTTGTCAACGGCAGAAATCCGGAAAACAATGTTATTATATTTACTGCCGAACGAATAGGCGATTTTGTATCAATAACTGCCAAAGCAGAAAGCAGCGGTCTGGATTCCGGAAGCAGAACCTTCAGCAGAGATGCTGAATTGTATAAAGGAGATGAAGTGGATTCCGACCTTTTTGTTGTCAGCCGATTCTGCAGGACTTTCGGGGGTACGCTTTACGTATCCGGCAGTTCAGATGAAAAACGCAGCTTTAGTATGCGGTTTCCGTTTTGCAATA
>NZ_JBJFHN010000110.1:0-8239 GCF_051893655.1 Porcipelethomonas sp.
CAGTCTAGAATAAATTTTTCAAATTCGTCAACTGAAACTTTTTTTATTGAAGCTTTTCCAATTTCTTTGCAAATTATATAATTTATAGAATTGCTGACTCTTTTTTTGTCATTATAGCAGAGTTTTACAAGTTTCCCTGCCGGAGCGTCACAGCAATCAGGGAGTTTATATGCATGCACACAGTTTATAAGTTTTTCAGTAAGTTCTTCAGAACAGCCTTTTTTGCTTATCATGCACATGCCTATTGCTACAGCACTTCCGTGAGTATATGTTTTGTAATTATAATAGCTTTCAACAGCATGTCCCAGAGTGTGACCAAAATTTAAAATCATTCTTTCACCGGTGTCAAATTCATCATGTTCCACCACATCTTTTTTTATTGAAACACTTTTATAAACTATTTCATCAATAATTGAATGTACATTGCCAAGGTTATGAGAAGCTATCAGGTCAAATAATTCCTTGTCACGGATCATACCATATTTTATTGCTTCAGCCATACCATCTGACAAGATTTCCGGTTTGAGAGTTTCCAGAACGTCAGAATCACATATTACACAGGAAGGCTGTTTAAAAGCACCTACAAGATTTTTTCCGCATGGCAGATCTATTGCAGTTTTTCCGCCTACTGACGAATCAATCTGAGCCAGAAGGGTAGTAGGAATCTGAATATAATCAATACCTCTTAAAAATGTTGCAGCAGCAAATCCTGTAATATCACCCACAACACCTCCGCCCAGAGCAATTATGCAGTCGGAACGGGTAATACTGTTTTCACATAGAAAGTTATATATTTTATTTAAAGTATCTGAAGATTTTGATTCTTCGCCATTTGGAAAAACAAATTCTGACACGGTAAAACCGTGTTCAGTCAAGGATTTTTCAACATCATTATAATATAGCCTATGGACAATATCGTCAGTTATGACTGCAACGCGTCTGGTTTTCACCGTATCAGAAATAATATTGCCGCAGTTTTTCAGCAAGCCTCTTTCAATATAAATATTATAAGCAGTACTTGCATTGACAGTTATAATTTTCATAAAATCTGTCAGTCCTTTCATTCAAATATATTTACAATATTTGTGTTGATTTTAAAAGAAAGATTCTTTTTCAAAACACTTTCCTTTTTGTGCCTGTTCCGGAGTAAACCAACGTTCTCCATTTATATATAAGTCATCGTCTTTCCATTCAATTTTTACTTCAGTAAGCGGTCTTTTAACACATAATTTTCTGTCATATCCTTTTGCCTTGTAAGTAACAGATGATCTTACTATATCCTTGTCGTTTGGTTCAAGCATAACAGTTGTGCAGCCGCCGGAGCTGTCAGTAGTATTAATAACTTCATATCGGTATTTTTCTGACGGGGATACTCCTTCTTCAATAGTTTTCTGTACTGCCGGAGAAGTCAGATAGGATGTAAAAATAAAATATGCAAGAGCCGCCAGAATATATATAAGAAGGTAAACTGTTCCGAGCAATGTTTTTGTACCTTCATTTGCACCGCTTGCAAAGAATATTGTTACAGCACATATGGCAAGTGGTATTATCATTTCCCATGATCCCAAACACATAAGAATAATAGGAAGAAGTGCCGGAATCAGGATTAAGCTTGCAAGCTTTGTAGCAAGCTGTTTTCTTGAGTAAATCATAATAACCAGAGCAGCTGCAGAAATTGCTGAAAGATAAACGCAGAACACTACGGGTTTTTTTATAATAACATCGTAAAAGACCGAACGGAATGCAAGTACGCATATATAGACGGCGTAAATAAGACTGAAAACTGAGGCTATTCGCTTAAGCCAGATATTTGATGTAACACCGGATTTCATTTTTGCCTCCTGAATATTTTTGTTCTGTATATTATGTATATTTTTAAGGGGAAAATTTCATGCAGAAAGCTTCTGGAAAAGCATTTACAATTTTTTTCCCAAGAATCAATCATATACATTATAACATTATTTTTATAAACTGACAAGTGCTAAAATTAAAAAGAATATTGCAAATTGAAAAAAAAGTGTTATAATTAGTTTTAGAAGAGAAAATTATGCCAATAATAAAATAATTATTTTTTATGGTGCAGAATAAAAAGAGGACTATTAAAATGACTAAAAAAAGAAAGATTTTAAAAGTTGCCACACTGATACTGGCAATTATTTTGTGTGCTTTTTTAACGATTTTTGTACTTGTTCCGTTTATCAGGCTTCTTATGACTGATGAAGGGCGTATATATATACAGCAAAAGGTTGAAAGTTTTGGAATATTTGCCCCTGTTTTATATATTGTTATGGAAATGACGCATATTATTCTTGCTTTTATTCCAGGCGGTCCGGTAGAAATTATAGGCGGAGTCCTTTTCGGTGCAATTTTTGGTCTGATACTGTGCGAAATCGGAATATGTTTAGCTACTGTTATTATATATAACCTTGTGAAAAAGTTCGGACGGCCGCTTGTTAATGCATTTGTTTCAGAAGAAAAATTTCAGAAGTTCAAATTTCTTCATGATGAAAAAAAGCTTGAGCTTATTGCATTTATTCTTCTTATGATTCCCGGAACGCCGAAAGATGTTCTGTCGTATATGATTTCTCTGACTGATATCAAACCGATAAGGTTTTATTTTCTGGCAACTGCCGCAAGAATACCGTCTGTTGCATCATCAACTCTGATGGGTGCTACTTTGAGCAAAGGCAAGCCGATTATTACTGCTATAATTTTTCTTATAACAGCTGCTATTGGAATTACAGGTATTTTTCTGAATAATTATATTACAGCCAAAAGAAGTGATAAGCAGGAAATTAAATAAAAAAAGGCTCACTAAAAATAGTGAGCTTAATTCTTTCTCATTACCGTTAATGAAAAACAGGAAAAACAGCAAAAATGCTGTTCCTGAATTCATAATCTCAGTAAATATTAGTTTGCTCTTTCAACCTTACCTGAACGAAGGCATCTTGAGCATGCGTAGATATGGCAAGGGGTACCCTTAACAATAGCTTTAACACGCTTAACGTTTGGCTTCCAAGTTCTGTTTGATCTTCTGTGTGAGTGAGAAACCTTGATACCGAATGTTACACCTTTACCGCAGATATCACATTTTGCCATTGACTGCACCTCCTTTGAATATACTTAACAAAAAGTCAACAGATATATTTTATCAGAAAGTGAAGAAAAAATCAAGTCTTTTTTTGAAAAATATGAAATTTTTTAAAAAAATGTGCTTATAGGTTTATTAGTACTTGAAATTTTATCGGTAATAATGTATAATAATTATTATTTGTAATTGTATGTTTTTACATACTGGAAAGGAGAAAAAATGAATTTTGGTATTAACGATTTGCTGGAATTATTCACTAAAGTGCTGATTATTTTTTTGATACTGCCTGTTCACGAATATGCTCATGCATGGGCGGCTCATAAAATGGGTGACGATACAGCGGCATATGCGGGGCGGCTTACTATGAATCCTCTGGCTCATATAGATATATTCGGAGCGATTTGCCTTATTCTGACAGGCTTCGGATGGGCAAAGCCTGTTCCTATAAATCCTCTGAAATTCAAAAAGCAGCGTCTTGGAGTTGCTGTTACTGCGGCAGCCGGTCCGCTTTCAAATTTATTAGTCGCTCTGATTGCTTTTTTAATTTACCGTATTTTAACTGCTTCTGCTTTTTTCCGGGACGGAATTTCAATTTTATATACTCAGTACAGCAATATAGATGAAATTCTGAATCAGCCGCTTACTGGTTCAAGTCTTGAAAAAAGTGCAAACGGAATGAATTATATGTTCTTTATACTTTTTATTCTGGAATGCTTTATAGTTATTAATATAGGTCTTGCAATTTTCAATCTTATTCCTATTCCGCCTCTTGACGGTTCAAAAATTTTAAGTTATTTTACAAGTGCAAAGTTTGACAGATGGATTTCAAATAATTATATGATTGTAAATATAGTATTTATGCTTGTTATTATTACCGGAGTGCTTAACGGACCTTTGGGATGGATCAGAAATCAGCTTTTGAATTTCCTGTGGTTTATTACAGGATTTATCCCGAAATTAATGGGAGCATGATATTTTGGAAACCATATCTTTTAAACTTGATGTTTTTGAAGGACCTCTTGACCTGCTTCTTCACCTGATAGCCAAACACAAGCTTAACATCAATGATATAGAAATTTCAAAGCTTCTGGAACAATATCTTTTATATATTGAACAGGCAAAGGAACAGGATCTGGAGCTTGCAGGAGAATTTCTGGAAATGGCTGCCAGACTTATATATATCAAAACTGCGTCTTTGCTGCCGAAACCGGAAGAAGCTGAAGAAATAAAGAAAGAGCTTCAGGGAACTTTGATTGAATATTCAGCATGCAAAAGAGCAGCTGAAAAGCTTAAGGCATCATATACGGGAAATGATATTTTTGTAAGAGAGCCTTTGAAAATTAAACTGGACAGTGTTTATAAGCTTGAACATCCCCCGGAAAAACTGGCTGAAATTTACCTTAATATGCATATAAAAAAGACCGATTTCAGACAGGCAAACGAGAAAAAAATTAATGATGTTGTTCAGCAGAAAGTAGTGTCGGTTATTTCCAAGGTCGTATATGTTCTGAAAACACTTTACAAAAACGGAAGTGCATATATTGACAGCATGTTTGACGGAATGACAGGACGCTCTGAAAGAGTGGCAACATTTCTGGCGATACTTGAGCTTACAAAGTCCGGAAGAATTGTGATAAGCGATGATAATACTATGATAAGCTTTAAGAAGAAGGGGGATAATTTTGCAGCTGAATGAAAAACTTGGGGCAGTTGAGGCAATACTTTTCGCTTCCGGTGAGCCTGTGGACGAACACCGTATTTCTGAAGCGGCAGGTGTTGACAAAAACAGTATTTCCGGACTTGTAAAAGCCCTTAACGACCGGTACAGGGACAGTGAAAGTGCTCTTAATATAGTGCGGCTCGGAAACGGCTATCAGATGTGTACTAAAAAAGAATATGCAGAATATATAAGAGCTGCTATGGAATATAAAAAACAAATTCCTTTGTCAAATGCTGCCATGGAAGCACTGACAGTAATTGCTTATAATCAGCCGGTTACAAAGAGTTTTGTTGAAAATGTCCGGGGTATTGACAGCTCGTCTGTTATAAATTCTCTGGTGGATAAAGGACTTTTGGAAGAAGCTGGCAGACTTGAAGTTCCGGGAAGACCAGTGGCATATAAAACCACAGATAATTTTCTGAGATGTTTTGGTCTTAGTTCACTGGATGATCTTCCGCCGCTTGTCAGAGAAGGTGACGATTCTCAGACAAGTTTATTTGATGATGAATGTGACAATAATGATTACGAAGACAATGATTAAGATGCATATGTGAAGGGAGAGATTGAATTGGTATGGATCATTCTGGCAATAATACTGCTGATTATACTGATTCTGTTTCTGTCTCCTGTAAGAATATATGTAAATTATGAAAACGGCAAAACAGATATTTATATCAAATATCTGTTTTGGAAAAAAAGAACAGGAAAGAAAAAGACTTCTGATTCAGGAAAAAAAGAGAAAAGAGAGGGACGTGAAACAGAAAAGTTTCATAAAAAATCTGATAAAAAATCTCAAAAAAATAAATTAATACCCGAAAAAACTGAGGACAAAATTGAATTTGTGCTGAATGTTTTAAAATCAGGCGGAAAATCATTAAAGTGTGTTATGAAAAGAATATGTATATATGATATATTTGTTGATTTTACGATTTCTGATATGGATGCATATGACTGTGCGTTGAAATTTGGTAAGACAAATATCGTAGTATATAATATATTCAGTTATCTCGGATACTTTGTAAAGCTTAAAAAGAAAAGCATTAATATAAAGTGTATATATAACCAGCCGGAATGTATTTATAATTTTAGTTTTATTGTAAAGTTTACCCCGGCGTCAGGACTTTTATCTGCATTTGTATTTATTCTGACTTTTCTGGTAAATAATAATAAAAATAAAAAGGCAAAGTCTGACTGAAAGATCTTTGCGTGAAAGAGAGGAAATCTATATGAGTGAAAATCACACAATAGGAAATATCATGGGAATTACAATGGATAAGCTTAAGGAAATGGTTGATGTAAACACAATTGTAGGAGATCCTATACAGCTTCAGGACGGAACAGCTATTATTCCTATTTCTAAAGTATCGTTTGGCTTTGCATCAGGCGGTTCTGATCTTCCGGCAAAAACACAGAAGGATCTTTTCGGAGGCGGTTCAGGTGCGGGAGTGTCAATTCAGCCGCTGGCTTTTCTGGTGGTTTATAAAGGAGAAGCAAAGCTTATGCAGATGTCTGTAAATGCATCAACTCCTAATGCACTGGTAAATCTTATCCCTGATGTTGTGGATAAAATTTCCGGGATGATAAATAAAGATAAAAAAGAAAACGAAGAATAAAAAAGCTGTCCTATTTTTCAGGAAAACCTCATAAGATATAAGGTAATACCGTACCAAAACCCGTTATAGGGTGCGGTTTTGTCATAAAAAGCTTGTGGAGGGTTTTATGAAAAAAATTATTTCTGCTGTTGTTTCAGTTTTTTTTGCCTTGACAGTTTCGGTTCCGGTTATTGCTGAAAATGCTCTTCCGGAGGTTTCTGCGAAAGCATGTGTTCTGATTGAAGAGAAAACCGGAAAAATACTGTTTGAGAAAAATTCTTCTGAAAAACTACCTATGGCAAGTACAACTAAAATTATGACAACTCTTCTTTGTCTTGAAAGCGGAGGACTGGATGATGAATTTGTAGTTGACAGTGATGCTATAAAGGTGGAAGGCTCTTCTATGGGACTTGTGGAGGGGGATGTAGTTACAAAACGTGCTTTGTGCTATGGAATGCTTCTGCCGTCCGGAAACGATGCTGCAAATGCAGCAGCCGTAAAAATCGGCGGCAGTATTGAACATTTTGCAGAAATGATGAATGAACGTGCAGAAGAAATCGGAATGACACGAACCTGCTTTGTGACTCCGTCGGGACTCGAAGGGGAAGGGCATGGCTCTTCGGCATATGATATGGCTTTGCTTGCAAGAGAGGCACTGCGCAACCCGGAGTTTGCTGAGATCTGTTCACAGAAAAAGGCAAAGGTCGAATTCGGAAATCCCCCCTATGAACGATGGCTGGTTAATACTAACAAGCTTCTTGACATGTATGAGGGGGTAAAGGGGGTAAAAACCGGATTTACAGACGAAGCCGGACGGTGTCTGGTTTCAGCCTGTGAGCGTGACGGTATTTCAATGATATGCGTTACATTAAATGATAAAAATGACTGGCAGGATCATATAAATATGTATGATTACGGATTTTCTCTGCTGGATACTCTGGAGCTTGGTTCTGATGAAATTATTCCTGTACCGATAGCCGGCGGTACGGAAGAAACCTTGCCGGTGAGAGCAGATGAAAAGCTTGTAATAGGCGATGACGGAAAAACTGAAAACAGAATTTCCAGTAAAATTGTTCTGCCGCCTTTTATATATGCTGGTGTGAAAACAGGTGATAAGGTCGGTGAAATACAATATTTTTATGACGGCAGATATATTGACAGCATACCATTGAAAGCTATGAAAAATGCTGAATATAAAATGACAGAAAAAAAGGATAGCAGTAAGAGTTTTTTAAATAAAGTAAAAACCTTTTTGTTCGGTAACTAAGGAGTTTAAAATTGGAAAAAATAAGGATACAAAAAATAATTGCCGATTGCGGATACTGCTCACGTCGAAAGGCGGAGGAGCTTATGACAAGCGGCAGAGTGAAGTTAAACGGACATCCTGTAAAACCTGGAGACAAGGCAACAGTCCGTGATAATATTACTATTGACGGTGAAAGAATTTATGTGCCTAAAAAGAAGAACTTTGTTTATCTTATGATGAATAAGCCCCGAGGATACGTTACTACAATGAACGATGAAATGGGAAGAAAATGCGTTACTGAGCTTCTGGACGGTATTGATACAAGGGTTTATCCGGTGGGAAGACTTGACAGAAATTCTGAAGGACTGCTTTTATTTACAAATGACGGAAATTTTGCAAACAGTATTATGCATCCGGCAAAGCAGATAAGCAAGACTTACAGAGTAACAGTACGCCCTGATATTTCTGATGAGCAGCTGGTGGCTCTTTCGGAGGGTATAGAGCTGGACGGAAGAAAAACACTGCCGGCAAACGTTGTGGTTAAGGATAAGGAGCCGGGAAGAGTAGTGCTTCTTATTACAATTAAAGAG
>NZ_JBJFHN010000111.1:0-8130 GCF_051893655.1 Porcipelethomonas sp.
GGCACCAAAAAATGTTTCTGTTGATGTATCCGATACAAATGCAGTTTTTGATATTGTTCCCGGTTCAGGAGAACTGGTAATGGGACGGAATATAAAATCACAGCCGGAAACCATTGCTTCAGCAATTTCAGAACTTGACCGAAAAGTAACTGTAATGGCGGATATTTTTGATGTGGGTGAACCGAAAACAACTAAAAATGGTAAAATAATTTATACCTATTTTATTACAGATTATACAGGTTCAATACAGATGAAGCTGTTTATTGATCCGAAAAAAGATGAATTGGCAGTGGACAAGCTCAAAAAGGGTGCTACAATTATTGCTTCCGGCGGAATTGAATTTGATACCTTTTCAAAGGATATTACCATAAAGCCCTTTTCTATTGTTTCTGTCAGGAAAAAAATGAGACAGGATACTGCTGAAAAGAAACGTGTTGAACTTCATCTTCATACTAACATGTCTGCTATGGATGCCGTGACAGATGCGGCATCATTGATAAAACGTGCCCATTCATGGGGACATAAGGCTATTGCTATAACTGACCATGGTGTGGTTCAGGCATTTCCGGATGCTATGAATGCCTCAGGCGGTCTGGACGATTTCAAGGTTATTTATGGCTGTGAAGCTTATGTTGTAAATGATATAAATCCTGTAAATATAATAAATAAAGATGATGACCGGAGCGTAAACGAGGAAATCATTGTTTATGATGTAGAGACAACAGGACTTAATGTTGACAAGGAAAGACTTACTGAAATTGGTGCTGTCAAATTAAAAAATATGCGTGTTATCGACAGCTTCAATATTATGGTTAATCCTGAAAAACCTATACCGCCGAATATTGTGGAGCTTACAGGCATAAATGACAGTATGGTGGCAAATGCTCCAAAAGAAAAAGAAGCTGTGGAGCAGTTTCTGGAATTCTGCGGAGAAAATCCGGTTTTGGTGGCACATAATGCAAGATTTGATAATTCATTTATTGATGCAGTATGTAGGCGCCATAATATTCCTCATGAATATTCAAGTATTGATAGTCTGGTTCTTTGCCGTGCAATGCTTCCGGAGCTTGGAAAGCACAAGCTTGATACTGTTGCAAAGCATCTGAAGCTTGGAAAGTTTGAGCATCACCGTGCCTGTGATGATGCTATGATGCTTGCAAAGATATTTATTGAACTGATGAACCGCCTGATTGCAAATAACGGTGTTGAAGTACTGAGCGATCTGAATACAAGGGTAAATAAAATTGATGTAAAAAAGCTTAAATCATATCACCAGATAATTCTTGTGCGAAACAGTGTGGGACTGAAAAATTTATACAAGCTTATTTCCTACAGTCAGCTGGATTATTTCTATAAAAAGCCTCTTATGCCTAAATCAGAGCTGCTTAAACACAGAGAAGGACTGATTTTCGGAAGTGCCTGTGAAGCAGGGGAATTATTCAGAGCCATTGTAGACAAGCTTCCTGAAAAGGAAATCGAAGAGCTGGCAAAATTTTATGATTATCTGGAAATTCAGCCGGTAATGAATAATGAATTTATGCTGAGAAACGGTACGGCTGAATCAATTGAAGAACTTGAAAACTACAATAAAAAGATTGTAGCTTTAGGAGAAAAGCTTAATATTCCGGTATGTGCTACCTGCGATGTTCATTTTATGGACAAGGAGGACAATATATTCCGTAAGATACTTATGACTGGAAACGGATTTAAGGATGCAGAAAATCAGCCTCCTCTGTATTTGCGTACTACTGATGAAATGCTTGAGGAATTCAAGTATCTTGGAGAAGAAAAGGCATACGAGGTGGTTGTAGAAAATACCAATATGATTGCCGACTGGATTGAAAAGGATATCCGTCCTATTCCTAAGGGAACATTTACTCCTGATCTGCCGGGTGCGCAGGAGGATCTGGTAAGGATCACAAATGAAAGAGCCAAAAGCATTTACGGCGATCCTCTTCCGGAAATAGTTGAGAAGCGTCTTAACCGTGAGCTGGAATCAATTATAAAGCATGGATTTTCAGTACTTTATATAATTGCACAGAAGCTTGTTTGGAACTCTGAGGAAAACGGATACCATGTAGGTTCCAGAGGTTCAGTAGGTTCTTCCTTTGTGGCTTCTATGGCGGGTATTTCCGAGGTTAATCCTTTAGCTCCTCATTATGTGTGTCCGGAATGTAAGTACAGTGAATTTATTACGGACGGAAGCGTAGGCTCTGGCTTTGATCTTCCTCAGAAAAACTGTCCTGAATGCGGAACTGACATGAAGCGTGACGGACATGATATACCTTTTGAAACGTTTTTAGGATTTGATGGAGATAAAGCACCTGATATTGACCTTAATTTTTCCGGCGAATATCAGGGCAGTGCTCATAGATATACGGAGGAGCTGTTTGGTCCGAAGAATGTGTTCAAAGCCGGAACAATAAGCGGTGTGCAGTCAAAAACTGCTTTCGGATATGCAAAGCATTATCTTGAGGAAACGGGTAAATCTGCGAATCCTGCTGAGGAAAACAGACTTTCTATTGGCTGTACAGGCGTAAAAAGGACAACCGGTCAGCATCCGGGAGGAATGGTAGTTGTGCCGTCGGATTACGAAGTTTATGATTTTACGCCAATTCAGCATCCGGCAGAATCGGATGAATCAGATGTGGTTACAACCCACTTTGACTTCCATTCTCTTCATGATACAATTCTGAAGCTGGATGAACTGGGTCATGTTGTGCCGACTCTTTATAAGCATCTTGAGGATATGACGGGGTTAAAAATTAAGGATGTTCCTACATCTGACCCTAAAGTCATAAAAATGTGTACTTCAGCAGAGGTGCTGGGAGTTACTCCGGAGGAAATTTACTGCCAGACGGGAAGTCTGGGTATTCCTGAAATGGGAACGGGATTTACAATACAGATGCTTATTGACGCAAAGCCTACTAAATTCAGTGACTTTCTTCAGATCTCAGGCTTGTCTCACGGTACTGACGTATGGCTTGGAAATGCCAAAGATCTTATTGATCAGAAAATATGTACTATTTCTGATGTTATCGGTACTCGTGACAGTATTATGACATATCTGCTCTACAAGGGCGTTGAACCTAAAATGGCGTTTAATATTATGGAGTGGACACGTAAGGGAAAAGCACCGAAGTTTTTCACTCCGGAAATTATAGAAATGCTTAAAAGTCATGATGTGCCTCAATGGTATATTGACAGCTGTCTGAAAATCAAATACATGTTCCCGAAAGCACATGCTGCGGCATATGTTATTGCTGCCATAAAGCTTGGATGGTTCAAACTTTATAAGCCATTGGAATTTTATGCAACATATTTTACTACCAGAGGTTCGGATTTTGACGTTGAAACAGTTATGAGCGGAATAAATGCTGTAAGAAATAAAATAGAAGAACTTAGGGCTAAGGGAAATGAAAAAAGTGCTAAAGAAAAGGATACTTATGACCTGCTTCTGATCATCAATGAGATGATGGCAAGAGGATATGGATTTCTGCCTGTGGATATTTATAAATCTCATGCTACTAAATATCTTATTGAAGACGGTAAAATAAGAATACCTTTCGGAGCTATTTCCGGTGTTGGTGAAACGGCTGCTGTAAAGCTTTATGATGCGGCTCAGAAAAGAGATTATATTTCAATTGAAGAGCTTCAGATAAAAAGCGGTGCGTCAAAAACTACAATGGAAGCTCTTGAAAAACTTGGGGCATTGGGCAATTTGCCTAAAACCAGTCAAATGACGCTGTTTTAACTTGACTTTTTACAGCTATCATGTTATCATATTAGCACACTAAAGTGAACGCAAGGAGAAATGTAATGAAAAGTAATGATTTGATCACTCCGGAGGGTACTAAAGACCTCCTGTTTGATGAATGTATAATCAGAAGTACTATTGAGGACAGAATTCATAAAATTTTTAAAAGCCGTGGATATTCTGAACTTGTTACACCAAGTATTGAATTTTATGATGTATTTAATCATAACTGCGGATATTTTCCTCAGGAAAAACTGTTTAAGCTTACAGACTGCAAAGGAAGACTTTTAGTTCTGCGTCCTGATAATACAATCCCGATTGCAAGAATTGTTGCAACACGCTTAAAGGATGCGGTATTGCCTATGAGACTGTATTATAATCAGTGTGTATTCAATATGGCACCGTCCCTTAAGGGAAAAAGTGCCCAGACTGTCCAGACGGGAATAGAGCTTATCGGTTCATCTTCAAAGATGGCAGATCTTGAGGTGATATCAACTGCTATTGAGGTTCTTTCCTCATGCTCGAAAACAAACTTTTCCCTGGAAATAGGCGATATCAGACTGTTTAATGAGCTTGTAGGCAAGCTTGATGCTGATGATGACCAGAAAGAAACCATCAGAGAATATATTGAAGCTAAGAATTATCCTGCACTGAATGATTTTCTTGACAGTATAGGAAAAAATGAAATTACTCATGCTCTTAAAAAGCTTCCGAGACTATTCGGCGGAGAAGAAGTTTTTGAAAAGGCATCAAAATTGTTTTCTGACGAAAAAATTGATTCGGTACTTGAAGGCTTGAAGCAGCTTTACAAGCAAATTTCCTGCATTATAGGAAATGGAAATCTGACTGTTGATCTGGGTATGGTAAACCGCACTGATTATTATACAGGAGTTATTATAAAGGGTTATCTTGAAGGATATGGCGAAGAAGTTCTGTCCGGCGGACGCTATGACAGACTGATTTCTGATTTCGGCTATGATGTTCCGGCTACGGGATTTGCTGTAAATGTTGATGCGGTATCAAAGGTTGAATTAAAGCACAGTCCGGTAAAAACTCTTCCGTCAGACGTAATTGTGTTTGCCCACGAAGGTTATGAAATGAAAGCACTTGAAAAGGCACAGAGTCTGAGAAGTGAGGGTAAAACAGCTGAAATTTCACTGTTTGATACAATAGAAGAAACTAAAAAGTACGCAGAAGAAAAAAATATTCCGTCTGTTATTTCAGTAGGCGAATCGGTTACGGAGGTGAAGTAAATGTCAAAACCGCTGAGAATTGCTCTTACAAAGGGGAGACTGGAAAAGGATACGCTGAATCTGCTGGAGAAGTCCGGATTTGACTGCACCGCTGTAAGAGAAAAGGGAAGAAAGCTTATTCTTCCAATAAAGGGAGCAAATATTGAGGTGGTTCTTGCAAAGGCAAATGATGTTATAACTTACGTTGAACACGGTGTGTGCGATATGGGTGTTGTAGGCAAGGACACTATTATGGAAATGAGCGGAAAGTTTTTCGAGCTTGTGGATCTGGGTTTCGGAAAATGCAAATTTGCACTTGCTGCTAAAAAGGGTACTGACTTTTATGAGGGCTATGGAGTTAAAACAATAGCTACGAAATATCCCAATGTTGCAAGAACATTTTTTGAGAACAAGGGCATGGATGTTGACATTGTAAAGATCGAAGGATCTGTAGAGTTAGCACCCCTTCTGGAGCTTTCAAACGGTATTGTGGATATTGTCGAAACAGGAACAACTCTCAAGGAAAACGGACTTGAAGTTATTGAGGATATTGTTCCGATTTCTGCAAGACTTATTGTGAATACTGTAAGTCTGAAGCTTCGTCAGGAGGAAATAGAAAATCTTATAAGTATTATAGAGGAGAATCTGTAATGATTAATAAAATATATGCAAACGGCAAGGACGAAATAGAATTCCTTGAAAAAATGAAAAAAAGAAGCGGCGAAACTGATAAAAAGGTAACGGCTGTTGTAAATGAAATTATAGAGAATGTTAAAGAAAACGGCGATAAGGCTGTCAATGATTATACTTTGAAATTTGACGGAAGTCTTCCTCAGTATTATGAAGTTCCTCAGGATGTTATAAATGATGCTCTTGAAGAAGCAGATGAGGATTTTGTAAATGCTCTTTTGAATTCAATGGAAAATGTTGCGGATTTCCATAACCGTCAGAGAGAACATGGATTTATGAACGCTAAGGACAACGGCGTAATGCTGGGTCAGAGAGTAAGAGGACTTGAAAGAGTTGGTCTTTATGTCCCGGGCGGTACTGCTGCTTATCCGTCAAGCGTTATTATGAATGCAATACCTGCAAAAATTGCCGGTGTAAAGGAAATTATTATGGTGACTCCTCCTCTCAAGGACGGTACACCAAACAGAGATATTCTCGTTGCCGCAGCAATATGCGGTGTTGACAGAGTTTTCTTGACTGGAGGTGCTCAGGCAATTGCCGCACTGGCTTATGGTACTGAATCAATTCCTAAGGTTGATAAGATCGTCGGTCCGGGAAATATTTATGTTGCAACTGCAAAGAAGCTTCTTTATGGACAGGTTGATATTGATATGATTGCCGGACCAAGTGAAATTCTGGTTATGGCAGATGAAACTGCTGATCCTAAATTTGTTGCGGCAGATTTAATGTCACAGGCAGAGCATGACAGGCTTGCGTCTTCAATACTGCTTACTACAAGTGATGAGCTTGCTGATAAAACAATTGCAGAAATTGAAAGACAGGTTCAGTATCTTTCAAGAAAGGAAATTATTGAAAAGTCTCTTTCAGATTATGGCATGATTATTGTCTGCGACTGTCCTCACTGTGCTGTAGAGCTTGCAAATGCAATTGCTCCGGAACACCTTGAAGTACATATGAAGAATCCGACGGAATATATAGGAAAGCTTGATAATGCAGGGTCAGTATTTTTAGGACAGTATGCATCCGAACCGCTGGGGGACTATTATGCAGGTCCTAATCACGTTCTTCCTACAAGCGGTACTGCAAGATTTTTCTCGCCTCTTTCAGTGTCAAGCTTTATAAAGCGTTCAAGCTATATTTACTATACCGAAGAAGCTTTAAGAGAAGCTAAGGATGATATAGTCCTGATTGCTGAAAAGGAAGGTCTTACAGCACACGCAAATGCAATAAAGGTAAGATTTGAATAAATTAAAAAGTCCTTTATGGCAGAATGGAGATTATTATGAGCTGGGAAAATAATGTCAGACGGGTTGAACCTTATATTCCGGGGGAGCAGCCTAAGGAGAAGCATGTAATTAAGCTTAATACAAATGAAAATCCTTATCCGCCGTGTCCGGGAGTTAAGACATTGCTTGATAATTTTGATGCGGGAAGAATGAGACTTTATCCTGATCCGGATTCAGAGGTACTTATTGATGCTCTTGCGAAGAGGTATAGCCTTAAACCGTCACAGATTTTCGTGGGAGTAGGTTCTGATGATGTTTTGTCAATGGCGTTTATGACATTTTTTAATTCTGATAAGCCTGTATTGTTTCCGGATATAACATATTCATTTTATGATGTATGGGCAGATGTTTACAGAATACCTTATAGACAGATTTCTCTGACTGATGATCTGAGAATTGATCCGGAGGATTATAATATAGAAAACGGCGGAATAATTTTTCCGAATCCGAATGCACCTACCGGAGTACTGGAAAGTATTGATATGATCGAGGGTATTATAAAATCAAATCCGGAATCTATAGTTATTTTAGATGAAGCATATATTGATTTTGGCGGAGAAAGCTGTCTGCCGCTTATAGATAAATATGACAATCTTCTGGTAGTCCAGACCTTTTCAAAGTCACGTTCAATGGCAGGTATGAGAATAGGCTTTGCTATGGGCAATGAAAGGCTTATAAAATATTTGAATGATGTTAAATTCTCAGTAAATTCTTATACTATGAATCCACTGACGCAGATTTGCGGTGCTGAAGCGGTAAGGGACGAGGAGTATTTCCGGAAAACTGTAAACAGGATAATTGAAACAAGAGAAAATACCAAAAAAAGACTTGTTCGTTTGGGATTTGAATTTCCTGATTCAAAAAGCAATTTTATTTTTGCATCTCATAAAAGTAAGTCGGCCGGAGAAATATTTGAAGAACTTAAAAAACGTAAAATTTTCGTGAGATACTGGAATAAGCCGAGAATAAACAACAGTCTTAGAATTACTGTGGGAACTCCGGAGGAAATGGACAGCCTTATTTCAGCTTTGGAAGATATTATTTGTGGTTGAGAAAGGAAAAACTTATGAGAAACGGATTTGCTGAAAGAAAAACAAAGGAAACTGACATAAGCGTTTCCGTTGTTCTGGATGGAAACGGTACAGCGGATATTGAAACAGGGATA